>NZ_LGQY01000029.1:0-92947 GCF_003116065.1 Azospirillum sp. TSO5
CGGGTGTAGCTCAGTTGGTTAGAGCGCCGGCCTGTCACGCCGGAGGCCGCGGGTTCAAGTCCCGTCACTCGCGCCACTTTCTTTTTCAAATTGCGCGTAACGCGCCAGTATGTCCAAAGGACTCGCAAACTGCGGGTCCTTTTTCGCATGCGTATTGTCTTTCCTTTTCCCCGTTTTAAAAACGTGGTATTACCAAGCTCTCTCGCGGGGGCCGGCTTGTCCTTCCGCGTGGTGAAAAGCGATTCAAAGCGCTTTCCTTGCCCACGGTCTCGGCATATATTCCGGCCCGTCTGATGGGCTAATCCAAGGCATGGCTGCCACGGCTTTGCGCTTCCGCCGATTTCCCGGCCGGAACGGCGCCCGTGGTCGTGGGCTTATGGGAGGAACGCGGTGTCGACTCCGCTGATCATTGAGTATCTTCCGATCCTGGTGTTTCTGCTGATCGGCATCGCGCTGGCCGCGGTGATGGTGGGGGCATCCTACGTCATCAGCCCGAAGAACCCGGACGCCGAGAAGGTCTCCCCCTACGAATGCGGCTTCGAGCCGTTCGAGGACGCGCGCACCAAGTTCGACGTGCGGTTCTACCTGGTCTCGATCCTGTTCATCATCTTCGACCTGGAAGTCGCCTTCCTGTTCCCGTGGGCGGTCGCCCTGGGTGACATCGGACTGTTCGGCTTCTGGTCGATGATGCTGTTCCTGGGCATCCTGACCATCGGCTTCATTTATGAGTGGAAGAAAGGAGCTCTGGAATGGGAGTAGAGGTCGCCAAGCCGCTGGCGCCGATTCCGCCCGGACCGGAACAGGACGCCTACATCCGCGCGGTCTCGGACGAGATCCAGGACAAGGGCTTCGTGCTGGCGAAGTACGAGGACCTGCTGGCCTGGGCCCGGACCGGCTCGCTGTGGCCGATGACCTTCGGTCTGGCCTGCTGCGCGGTGGAGATGATCCACGCCTATATGAGCCGGTATGACCTGGACCGTTTCGGCGTGATTCCGCGTCCCAGCCCGCGCCAGTCCGACTGCATGATCGTCGCCGGCACCCTGACCAACAAGATGGCCCCGGCGCTCCGCAAGGTCTACGACCAGATGCCGGAGCCGCGCTGGGTCATCTCGATGGGCTCCTGCGCCAACGGCGGCGGCTACTACCACTATTCCTACGCGGTGGTGCGTGGCTGCGACCGGATCGTGCCGGTGGACATCTATGTGCCCGGCTGCCCGCCGACGGCGGAGGCGCTGATTTACGGCATCCTCCAGCTCCAGAAGAAGATCAAGCGCGGCAACCGCATCGCCCGCTGATCCCAGCGGACCGGACCGGCCGGGGCCGACAAGGCTCCGGTCCCGCGGCCGGAAGAGAAGCGCGCTGAAGACAAGTAGGAAGGCAGGGTCCCACCCATGTCCGAACAGGCGTTGAAGGAACTCGGGGACGTCATCGCCGCCAAGATCGGCGGCGACGTCCTGAAGGTCGAGGTGAGGCTCGGCGAACTGATGGTGACGGTCAAACGGCCGGCCATCCTGGCGGTGCTGACCGCGCTGCGCGACGATCCGGCCACCCGGTTCGAGCAGCTGACCGACATCACCGCGGTCGATTACCCGGACCGCGCGGAGCGGTTCGAGGTCGTCTACCAGCTGCTCAGCTACACCCACAACCGGCGTATGCGCGTGAAGCTGGCCACCGATGAGGACACGCCCGTCCCGTCGGCGGTTGCCGTCTTCAGCGCCGCGAACTGGTTCGAGCGCGAGGTGTGGGACCTGTTCGGCATCTTCTTCGAGAACCATCCGGACCTGCGCCGCATCCTCACCGACTACGGGTTCGAGGGGCACCCCTTCCGCAAGGACTTCCCGCTGACCGGCTACGTCGAAGCCCGCTACGACGAAGACCAGAAGCGCGTGATCTACGAGCCGGTCCGTCTGACCCAGGATTTCCGCGCCTTCGACTTCCTCAGCCCGTGGGAAGGCATGACCAACGTCATGCTGCCCGGCGATGAGAAGGCGGCCCTCCAGGACGGGAGCAAGAAGCCGTGAGCATGACCGTTTCGACCGAATCGGCGACCGGCGTCGTCTCGACTGGTCCGGCAATGACTGGTCTGGGCGGGGCGATCAGCGCCTCCGGTCCGGAGACCAAGACGCAGATCAAGCCCTACACGATGAATTTCGGGCCGCAGCACCCGGCCGCCCACGGCGTGCTCCGTCTGGTGATGGAGCTGAACGGCGAGGTGGTGGAGCGTTGCGATCCGCACATCGGCCTGCTGCACCGCGGCACCGAAAAGCTGATCGAGTACAAGACCTACATCCAGGCCGTGCCGTATTTCGACCGCCTGGACTATGTCAGCCCGATGTGCATGGAGCACGCCTATGTGCTCGGCATCGAGAACCTGCTGCAGATCAAGGCGCCGCTGCGTGCCCAGTACATCCGCGTGCTGTTCTCGGAAATCACGCGCATCCTGAACCACATCCTGTCGATCACGACCGGTGCGCTGGACGTCGGCGCGATCACCCCGGCGCTGTGGGGCTTCGAGGAACGCGAAATCCTCATGGAGTTCTACGAGCGCGTGTCGGGTGCCCGCCTGCACGCCAACTATTTCCGGCCGGGCGGCGTCGCCTGGGACATTCCGGACGGCCTGCTGGACGACATCTGGGCCTTCACCGAGCGTTTTCCGAAGTTCATGGACGACCTCGAGGGCCTGCTGACCGAGAACCGCATCTTCAAGCAGCGCACGGTCGACATCGGCATCGTCACCAAGGAGCAGGCGCTCGACTGGGCCTTCACCGGCCCGATGCTGCGCGGCTCCGGCGTCGCCTGGGATCTGCGCAAGTCGCAGCCCTACGAAGTCTATGACCGCATGGAGTTCGACGTTCCGGTCGGCCTGACCGGCGACTGCTGGGCGCGCTATCTGGTCCGCATGGAGGAGATGAAGCAGTCGCTGCGCATCATCCGCCAGTGCTGCAAGGAGATGCCGGCCGGTCCTTACAAGATCGAGGACCGCAAGGTGTCCCCGCCGCCGCGCGGCGAGATGAAGCGTTCGATGGAAGCGCTGATCCACCACTTCAAGCTCTTCACCGAGGGCTTCCACGTTCCCGCCGGCGAGACCTACACCGCCATCGAGGCGCCCAAGGGCGAGTTCGGCGTGTATCTGGTGTCCGACGGCACCAACAAGCCCTACCGCTGCAAGATCCGCGCGCCGGGCTTCGCCCATCTTCAGGGCCTGGACTTCATGTCGAAGGGTCACATGCTGGCCGACGCCGTCGCCAACATCGCCTCGATGGACATCGTTTTCGGAGAAATCGATCGATGAGCGCGCCCGCTTCCGATCACGGCCACGCCGAGCCGACCAGCTTCACCTTCACTCCGGAAAACCTGGAGCTGGCGAAGCGCATCATCGCCAAGTACCCGCAGGGCAAGCAGGCCAGCGCCTGCATGCCGCTGCTGGACGTCGCTCAGCGGCAGAACGGCGGCTGGCTGCCGCGCGTCGCCATGGACGCCGTGGCCGACCTGCTCGGCATGCCGCGCATCCGCGTGTACGAGGTCGCGACCTTCTACACGATGTACAACAAGAACCCGATCGGTAAGCACCACATCCAGGTCTGCACCACCACCCCCTGCTGGCTGCGCGGGTCGGACGAGATCGTCCACACCTGCAAGAGCAAGCTCGGCATCGACGTGGGCGAGACCACGGCCGACGGCCAGTTCACGCTGGGCGAAGTCGAGTGCTCGGGCGCCTGCGTCAACGCGCCGGTTGTGCAGATCGGCGACGATTACTACGAAGACGTGGCGCCGGAGCATATGGAGCGCATCCTCGACGCGCTGGCCCGCGGCGAGACGCCGAAGCCCGGTTCGCAGATCGGCCGTCAGTCCTCGGAGCCGGTCGGCGGCCCGACGACGCTGAAGGCTTTCACCACCGCGCAAGCGGACGATTGAGGGGGAGGGGACAGCGATGCTTCGCGATGAGGACCGCATCTTCACCAACCTCTACGGCTACCAGGACTTCGGTCTCGAGGCGGCCCGCAAGCGCGGTGACTGGGACAACACGGCATCCTTCCTGGCCAATGGCCGGGACTGGATCATCGATCAGGTGAAGGAATCGGGGCTGCGCGGTCGCGGCGGCGCCGGCTTCTCGACCGGCATGAAGTGGTCCTTCATGCCGAAGAACGTGACCGACAAGCCCGTCTATCTCGTCATCAACGCCGACGAGGGCGAGCCCGGCACCTGCAAGGACCGCGACATCCTGCGCCACGATCCGCACAAGCTGATCGAAGGCTGCCTGATCGCCGGTTTCGCAATCGGTGCCAGCGCCTGCTACATCTACATCCGCGGCGAGTTCTACAATGAGGGCTCCAACGTCCAGCGCGCCATCGACGAGGCGTATGCGGCGGGCCTGATCGGCAAGAACGCCTGCGGCACCGGCTACAGCTACGACGTCTACATCCACCGCGGTGCGGGCGCGTACATCTGTGGCGAGGAAACCGCGCTCATCGAGTCGATCGAAGGCAAGAAGGGGCAGCCGCGCAACAAGCCGCCGTTCCCCGCCCAGGCCGGTCTCTATTCCTGCCCGACCACGGTGAACAACGTCGAATCCATCGCGGTTGTTCCCACCATCCTGCGCCGCGGCGCCTCCTGGTTCGCCGGCCTCGGCCGTCCGAAGAACTCGGGCACCAAGCTCTTCTGCATCTCCGGGCACGTGAACAACCCGTGCAACGTGGAAGAGGAGATGGGCATCCCGCTGAAGGAGCTGATCGAGAAGCATGCCGGCGGCGTGCGCGGCGGCTGGGACAATTTGCTGGGCATCATCCCCGGCGGCTCGTCGGTTCCGGTCTTGCCGAAGTCGATCTGCGACACCGTCCTGATGGATTTCGACTCCTTGCGCGAAGTGCAGTCGGGCCTCGGCACCGCCGCGGTGATCGTGATGGACAAGTCCACCGACATCGTGAAGGCCATCGCCCGCCTGTCGCAGTTCTACGCCCATGAGTCCTGCGGCCAGTGCACGCCCTGCCGCGAAGGCACCGGCTGGATGAGCCGCGTCATGCAGCGCATGGTCACCGGCAACGCCCGCATGGAAGAGATCGACATGCTGCTGCAGGTCACCAAGCAGGTCGAAGGCCACACCATCTGCGCGCTCGGCGACGCTGCCGCCTGGCCGATCCAGGGCCTGTTCCGCCACTTCCGCCCGGAAGTGGAACGGCGCATCCAGGCCTACCGCAACAGCGCCCCGCTGGCGGCCGAGTAAGGAGTTCCCGTTCCCATGCCGAAACTGACCATCGACGGGATCGAGATCGAGGTCGAGCCGGGCACCTCGATTCTCCAGGCTTGCGAGCAGCTGGGGATCGAGATTCCGCGCTTCTGCTACCATGAGCGCCTCAGCGTGCCGGCCAACTGCCGCATGTGCCTCGTGGAGATGGAGCGCGCGCCCAAGCCGGTCGCGTCCTGCGCCATGCCCTGCGGCGACGGAATGGTCGTCCGCACCAACAGCGAGACCGTCCTGAAGGCCCGCAAGGGCGTCATGGAATTCCTGCTGATCAACCACCCGCTGGATTGCCCGATCTGCGATCAGGGCGGCGAGTGCGATCTGCAGGACCAGGCCATGGCCTATGGCTTCGACCGCGGCCGCTACGGCGAGAACAAGCGGGCGGTCAAGGACAAGTATATGGGTCCGGTCATCAAGACCATCATGACCCGTTGCATCCACTGCACCCGCTGCATCCGCTTCATCAATGAAGTGGCCGGTGTTCCTGATGTCGGCGCCGTTTACCGCGGCGAGCACATGGAGATCACCACCTTCGTCGAGAAGGCGATCGGTTCGGAGCTGTCGGGCAACCTCGCCGACGTCTGCCCGGTGGGTGCGCTGACCCACAAGCCCTACGCCTTCACGGCGCGTCCGTGGGAGCTGCGCAAGACCGAAACCATCGACGTCCTCGACGCCGTCGGCTCGAACATCCGCGTCGACGCCCGTGGCGCCGAAGTGATGCGCGTCCTGCCGCGCGTCAACGACGACATCAATGAGGAGTGGCTGAACGACAAGAGCCGCTACTCGTACGACGGTCTGAAGCGCCAGCGCCTCGACCGCCCCTACATCCGCCAGAACGGCAAGCTGGTCCCCGCCAGCTGGGCCGAGGCCTTCACCGCCGTCGCGGCGCGTCTGAAGGGCCTGTCCGGCAACCGCATCGCCGCCATCTCCGGTGATCTGGTCGATGTCGAGGCGCAGTTCGCGCTGAAGGAGCTGCTGTCGCGTCTGGGTTCGACGAACCTGGATTGCCGCCAGGACGGTGCGCGGTTCGACACCTCGGTTCGCGCCGGCTACCTGTTCAATTCGGGCATCGCCGGCATCGAGAAGGCCGACGTGATCCTGCTGGTCGGCACCAACCCGCGCTGGGAAGGCACGCTGGTCAACGCCCGCATCCGCAAGCGCTATCTGGCCGGTGGCGTCACCATCGCCTCCATCGGCGAACAGCGTGACCTGACCTATCCCTACAGCGTGATCGGCTCCGGTCCGGACACGCTGCAGCAGCTGGTCGATGGCAGCCATCCGTTCGCCGAGACGCTGCGCGCCGCCAAGAACCCGATGATCATCGTCGGCATGGGCGCCTTCCAGCGCGTCGACGGCCTCGCGGTCCAGGCCGCCGCCCGTCTGGTCGGCGAGGCCTACGGCATGTTCCGCGACGACTGGAACGGCTTCAACGTCCTGCACACCGCCGCGGCGCGTGTCGGCGGTATCGAAGCCGGCTTCCTGCCGGGCGAGGGCGGTCGCGACGTCCACGGCATCCTCGACGGCGCGTCGAAGGGCGAGATCGATTTCGTCTACCTGCTGGGTGCCGACGAGATCGACATGGCCAAGCTCGGCAACGCCTTCGTCGTCTACCAGGGCCACCATGGCGATGCCGGCGCCCACCGCGCCGACGTCATCCTGCCGGGTGCCGCCTACACCGAGAAGAACGCGGTCTACGTCAACACCGAGGGCCGTCCGCAGCTCGCCCGCCTCGCGGTCTTCCCGCCGGGCGAGGCTCGCGAGGACTGGAAGATCGTCCGCGCCCTGTCGGAAGTCCTGGGCGCCACGCTCCCCTTCGACACCCACGGCCAGCTGCGCCAGCGGCTGATGGCGGCGAACCCGATCTTCGGTGCGGTCGGCGAGATGACCCCGGCCAGCTGGGCGCCGTTCGGCGCGCAGGGCCCGGTCGATGCCGCCCCCTTCGTGACGCCGATCACCAACTTCTACATGACCGACCCGATCAGCCGGGCCTCGGTGACGATGGCCAACTGCACGGAAGCGCTGGTGGGCCCTGCTCAGGAGAGGACTGGCACCCATGGCTGAGTTCTGGAGCGGCTTCCTCCTGCCGCTGATCATTATGGTTCTGGAGATCCTGGCGATCACCGTGCCGCTGCTGGTGGCCGTCGCCTTCATGACCTATGCAGAGCGCAAGATCATGGGCGCGATGCAGCTTCGCCAGGGCCCGGCGATCGTCGGGCCGTTCGGCCTGATGCAGCCCTTCGCCGACGGCCTGAAGCTGTTCGCCAAGGAGCAGATCCTGCCGGAAGGCGCCAACCGCGTCGTGTTCTACGTCGCCCCGATGCTGACCTTCTTCCTGGCGCTGATCGCCTGGGCGGTTATCCCGTTCGACTACGGGGTGGTGCTGTCCAACATCAACGTCGGCGTGCTGTACCTGTTCGCGATCTCCTCGCTGGGCGTGTATGGCATCGTGATGGCCGGCTGGGCCTCGAACTCGCGCTATGCCTTCCTCGGTGCGCTCCGTTCCGCGGCGCAGATGGTGTCCTACGAGGTCTCGATGGGCCTCATCATCATCACCGTGCTTCTGTGCGTCGGTTCGCTGAACCTGACCGACATCGTGCGGGCCCAGGAGACGGTCTGGTTCTGTATCCCGCTGCTGCCGATGTTCGTGATGTTCTTCATCTCGGCGCTGGCGGAAACCAACCGCGCCCCCTTCGACCTGCCGGAAGGCGAGTCGGAGCTGGTCGCCGGCTTCATGGTCGAGTATAGCTCGGCTCCCTTCGCGCTCTTCTTCCTTGGCGAATACGCCAACATGATCCTGATGAGCGCGATGACGAGCATCCTGTTCCTCGGTGGCTGGCTGCCCCCGCTGCCCTTCGCGCCCTTCACCTGGGTGCCGGGCATCGTGTGGTTCGCCCTGAAGATCGCGTTCTGCCTGTTCACCTATGTCTGGGTTCGCGCCACCGTGCCGCGTTACCGCTACGACCAGCTGATGCGGCTGGGTTGGAAGGTCTTCCTGCCCCTGTCGCTGTTCTGGGTCGTGCTGACCGCCGGCGTCCTGGTGACCTTCGGCTGGCTGCCGAAGTAAGCAACGGCGAAAGCCTGCACCGAACCCACCATCGACATGTCGATTTGAGTGCCGGCGAGCCGCCCGACCAAAGGGCGGCCACCGGCGAGGAAGGAGACGAAGAGGCCATGGCGTTCCTCGACCGCGCGGCGCGCAGCCTGTTCCTGACCGAGCTGCTGGGCGGCATGGCGCTGACCTTGCGCTACATGTTCAAGCCCAAGGTCACGATCAACTACCCCTATGAGAAGGGCCCCATCAGCTCCCGCTTCCGCGGCGAGCATGTGCTCCGCCGTTATGCGAATGGCGAGGAGCGCTGCATCGCGTGCAAGCTGTGCGAAGCGGTGTGCCCGGCTCTCGCCATCACCATCGAGGCCGAACCGCGCGACGACGGCAGCCGCCGCACCACGCGTTACGACATCGACATGACCAAGTGCATCTACTGCGGCCTGTGCCAGGAAGCCTGCCCGGTCGATGCGGTGGTCATGGGGCCGAACTTCGAGTTCTCCACCGAATCCCGTGAAGAGCTCTTCTACAACAAGCAGAAGCTGCTGGCGAACGGCGACCGCTGGGAGGCGGAAATCGCCCAGAACCTCGCGGCCGAGGCTCCTTACCGGTAAGCGGAAGCGAGAAAAACGATGATACTCCAAGGCATCGCCTTCTACGTGTTCGCCGCGCTGCTGGTGGCCTCCGGTGTGATGGTCATCTCGGCGCGGAACCCCGTTCATTCTGTCCTTTTCCTGATCCTCGCCTTTTTCCAGGCGGCCGGTCTCTGCCTCCTGATGGGGGCCGAGTTCATCGCGATGATCCTCATCATCGTCTATGTCGGTGCCGTCGCCGTGCTGTTCCTGTTCGTGGTCATGATGCTCGACATCAACTTCCGCGAGCTGCGCAAGGGTGCGATGGAAGCGCTGCCGTTGGGTGCGCTGGTCGGGCTGATCCTGCTGGCCGAACTGGCCGCCGTGCTCGGCGGCTGGATCGTGGCTCCCAACGTCGCCGCCATCGCCGGCGCGCCGACTCCGGCCTTTGATCAGGTGTCGAACACCCAGGCGCTGGGCCGGCTGATGTACACGCAGTACGTCTACCTGTTCCAGGCGTCGGGCATCGTCCTGCTGATCGCCATGATCGGCGCGATCGTGCTGACGCTGCGGCACCGTCCGGGCGTGCGCAAACAGAATGTCGGCGCCCAGATTTCCCGTCGCCGGGAAGACGTGGTCGTCATTCGCAAGGTTACGACCGGGGAGGGCGTGTGATCATGGAGATCGGTCTCGGACATTACCTGACGGTCTCGGCAATCATCTTCACGCTGGGTGTGCTGGGCATCTTCCTGAACCGGAAGAACGTCATCATCATCCTGATGTCGATCGAGATGATGCTGCTGGCGGTGAACCTGAACCTCGTCGCCTTCTCGACCTTCCTGCACGATCTGGTCGGCCAGATCTTCGCCATGATCATCCTGACCGTCGCCGCCGCCGAGGCGGCCATCGGCCTCGCCATCCTGGTGGTCTACTTCCGCAACCGCGGCTCGATCCGAGTCGAAGACATCAACATGATGAAGGGCTGAGGCGGCGCCATGGAAGTGCTAGTCGTATTCCTTCCGCTCCTGGCGTTCCTCGTCGCCGGATCGATCGCGCTGTTCGGCGGGCCGAAGGCCGAGCCGGCTGCTGCGGGTCACGGAAGCCACGGTCATGGCCATGACGATCACGGGCACGCCCAGATCGCCCATGCTCATGACGATCATTCCCATCACATCTCGCATGACGAGCTGGACCACGCACACGACGACGCCCACGACGACCACCATGTCGTCGCCGGGCCGCCGACGGTGGGCGACCGCGTCTCGCAGTTCGTGACCGCGGGTGCAGTCATCGTCTCGGCGATCCTGTCCTGGATCCTGTTCTTCGACGTCGCCGTGCACGGCAACCCGCGCACGATCGAGCTGATGACCTGGATCCAGAGCGGCACGCTGGACGTGAAGTGGGCGTTGCGCGTCGACCAGCTCACCGCGGTGATGCTGATCGTCGTCAACACCGTGTCGGCCTGCGTGCACGTCTACTCCATCGGCTACATGGCCGAGGATCCGCAGAAGCCGCGCTTCATGGGCTACCTGTCGCTGTTCACCTTCGCCATGCTGATGCTGGTGACGGCGGACAACCTGGTCCAGCTGTTCTTCGGCTGGGAGGGCGTCGGTCTGGCCTCCTACCTGCTGATCAACTTCTGGTACGAGAAGCCCTCGGCGAACGCCGCCGCCATGAAGGCCTTCCTGGTCAACCGCGTCGGCGACTTCGGCTTCGCGCTCGGCATCTTCGCGATCTTCGTGCTGACCGGTTCGGTCCAGTTCGACACGATCTTCGCCAAGGCTCCGACGCTGACCGGCGAGACGCTGCATTTCCTCAGCTGGGACTTCAACGGTCTGACCGTCGCCTGCCTGTTGCTGTTCATGGGCGCCATGGGCAAGTCGGCGCAGCTTGGTCTGCACACCTGGCTGCCGGACGCGATGGAAGGCCCGACCCCGGTGTCGGCGCTCATCCACGCGGCCACCATGGTCACCGCCGGCGTCTTCATGGTCTGCCGCCTGTCGCCCGTCTTCGAATACGCCCCGACGGCGCTCGAGGTGGTGACGGTGGTCGGCGGCCTGACCGCCTTCGTCGCGGCGACCATCGGTTTCACCCAGTTCGACATCAAGCGCGTCATCGCCTATTCGACGATGTCGCAGCCCGGATACATGTTCTTCGCCGCCGGCGTCTCCGCCTACGGCGCGGCCATGTTCCATCTGTTCACGCACGCCTTCTTCAAGGCCCTGCTGTTCCTTGGCGCCGGCTCGGTCATCCATGCCCTGCACCATGAGCAGGACATGCGGAAGATGGGCGGCGTCTGGCGCAAGATTCCCTTCACCTACGCGGTGATGTGGATCGGCAATCTGGCTCTCGCCGGTCTGCCCTTCTTCGCCGGCTACTATTCCAAGGACATGATCCTCGAGGCGGCCTTCGCCTCGGGCAGCGGGGTGGGGCGCTTCGCCTTCGCCCTGGGTATTGCGGCCGCTCTGCTGACCGCCTTCTACTCCTGGCGCCTGCTGTTCATGACCTTCCACGGCACGCCGCGGATGGACAAGGAAGTCTACGACCACGCCCACGAATCGCCGATCGTCATGCTGATCCCGCTGGCGGTCCTGACGCTTGGCGCGCTGTTCGCCGGCTTCGGTTTCCACCAGTGGTTCATCGGTCACGACCGGATGGAATTCTGGGGCAAGGCCATCATGACCCTGCACGAGCATGACGCCATCGAGGCCGCGCACCACCACACCCCGGGCTGGGTCGCCATCGCCCCGCTGGTGGTCGGCCTGATCGGTATCGCCATGGCCTACATCGGCTATGTGATGATGCCGCGGCTGCCGGGCCGGATCGCCTCCACCTTCCGCGGCATCCACCAGTTCCTCTACAACAAGTGGTATTTCGACGAGCTGTATGACGCGCTGTTCACCCGTCCGGCCAAGGCCCTGGGCTACGGCCTGTGGAAGTCGGGCGACGGGGCGGTGATCGACGGCGTGGGACCGGACGGCATCGCCGCCGCCACCCGCGACGTCGCGGCACGCGCCAGCCGGCTGCAGTCGGGGTACGTCTATCACTACGCCTTTGCCATGGTGATCGGGGTCGTCCTGCTCGTCGCCTGGCTGTCGGTCTTCGGCTGAGCGGTTTCGAAGGAGAACAACAACAATGGCTAGCTGGCCGATCCTGTCGTTCGCGACCTTCCTGCCGCTCGTGGGCGTCGCGCTGATCCTGCTGTTCTGCCGGGGCAATTCCCCGGACGTGCTGCGGAACGTGCGGTACATCTCGCTGTGGACGACCCTCGTCACCTTCGTCCTGACCCTGCTGGTCTGGGCCAACTTCGATCCGCGCAATCCCGGCTACCAGATGGTCGAGAAGGCGGGCTGGATCCCCGAGTTCGGCATCAACTACCACATGGGCGTCGACGGCATTTCGGTGCTGTTCGTCGTCCTGTCCGGCTTCCTGATGCCGCTGTGCATCCTGGCGAGCTGGGAGTCGGTGCAGGTCCGCCTGAAGGAATACATGATCGCATTCCTCGTGCTGGAAACCCTGATGATCGGGATGTTCTGCGCGCTGGACTTCATCCTGTTCTACATGTTCTTCGAAGGCGTCCTGATCCCGATGTTCCTCATCATCGGTGTCTGGGGCGGCCCGCGCCGCGTCTATGCCGCCTTCAAGTTCTTCCTCTACACGCTGCTCGGCTCGGTCCTGATGCTGTTGGCGATCCTGGCCATGTATTATGTGGCCGGCACCACCGACATCCCGACCATCACCGCCACCCAGTTCCCGCGCAACATGCAGCTGTGGCTGTGGCTGGCCTTCTTCGCCTCCTTCGCGGTGAAGGTGCCGATGTGGCCGGTCCACACCTGGCTGCCGGATGCCCACGTCGAGGCGCCGACCGCCGGTTCGGTGATCCTGGCCGGCGTGCTGCTGAAGATGGGCGGGTACGGCTTCCTGCGCTTCAACATTCCGATCCTGCCGGAAGCGACCGAGTATTTCGCGCCGCTGATCTACACCCTGTCGGTCGTCGCCGTGATCTACACCTCGCTGGTCGCTCTCGCCCAGGAGGACATGAAGAAGCTGATCGCCTACTCGTCGGTCGCCCACATGGGCTTCGTCACCATCGGCATGTTCGCGCTGAACCAGCAGGGCATCGAAGGCTCGGTGTTCCAGATGCTGTCGCACGGCGTCGTGTCGGGTGCGCTGTTCCTGTGCGTCGGCGTCGTCTATGACCGGCTGCACACCCGCGAGATCGCCCGTTACGGCGGCCTCGTGAAGAACATGCCGAAATACGCGGTGGTCTTCCTGTTCATGACCATGGCCTCGGTCGGTCTGCCGGGTACCGCCGGTTTCGTCGGCGAGTTCCTGGTGCTGATGGGCGTCTTCCGCGACAACACGTGGGTCGCCGCCCTCGCCGCTACCGGCATGGTTCTTGGCGCCGCCTACGCGCTGTGGCTGTACCGCCGCGTTGTCTACGGCAAGCTGACCAAGCCGGACGTCAAGGCGATGTTCGACATAACCCCGCGCGAAATCGCGGTGTTCGTGCCGCTGATCGTCGTCGTCCTGTGGATGGGCGTCTATCCCAGCAGCTTCCTGAACGTCACCTCGGCATCGGTCGAGCAGCTGATCCAGACCTACCAGACCAAGCTGGCCGCGTCGCACGCCGCGTCCGGTGTCTCGGTCGCCGCTCGGTAAGGGGTTCTTCGACATGACCGCAGTGTTTCCCGACATCTGGCCGGCCCTGCCGGAGATCTTCCTGGCACTCTCGGGCGTTGCCCTGCTGATGCTGGGCGTGTTCCGCGGCGACGGCTTCACCCGTCCCGTCTCCTATCTGGCGATCGTCTGCATGCTGCTCGCCGCCGTCCTGGCGATGGGCTACGGCAGCGGCCGCGTCGTCACCTTCAACGGCATGTTCGTGATGGATGCCTTCGGCGTCTTCATGAAGGTGCTGGTGCTGGTCTCCGCGGCCTTTGCGGTGGTCCTCTCTCTCGGCTTCAACGAGCGGGAGCAGATGGCCCGCTTCGAGTTCCCGGTGCTGATGGTCTTCGCCACGCTCGGCATGCTGATGATGATCTCGGCCAACGATTTCATCTCGCTGTATGTCGGCCTGGAGACCCAGAGCCTGGCGCTCTACGTCATCGCGGCCTTCCGCCGCGACAGCGGCAAGTCCTCGGAAGCCGGCCTGAAGTATTTCGTCCTCGGCTCGCTCTCGTCGGGCATGCTGCTGTACGGTGCTTCGCTGGTTTACGGCTTCGCCGGCACGACTTCGTTCGACAAGGTGGCGGCGCTGTTCGCCGGTGGCGCCCATGTGTCGCCGGGTCTGGTGATCGGTCTGGTGTTCGTGATGGCCGGTCTGGCCTTCAAGATCTCGGCCGCTCCGTTCCACATGTGGACGCCGGACGTCTATGAGGGGGCGCCGACCCCGGTGACCGCCTTCTTCGCGGCGGCGCCGAAGGTGGCGGCCATCGCCCTGCTGACCCGCGTGGTGATGGAGCCGTTCGGCCACCTCGCCGCCCAGTGGCATCAGGTGCTGGTGGCGACCGCCATCCTGTCGATGGTGATCGGTTCCTTCGTCGCCATCATGCAGACCAACATCAAGCGCCTGATGGCTTACAGCTCCATCGGCCATGTCGGTTACGCGCTGGTGGGCCTGACGACCGGTACGCAGGACGGCGTGCGCGGCGTGCTGATCTACATGGCGCTCTACATCGCCATGAACATCGGCGCCTTCGCGGTCATCCTCAGCATGAAGGCCAAGGGCCAGATGCTGGAGGAGATCAAGGACTTCTCCGGCCTGTCCAAGACCAATCCGATGCTGGCCGCGACCATGGCGATCTTTATGTTCTCCATGGCTGGCATCCCTCCGATGGCGGGCTTCTTCGGCAAGCTCTATGTCTTCCTGGCCGCCGTCGCCGCGCAGGAATACACCCTGGCCGTCGTCGGTGTGCTGACCAGCGTCGTGGGTGCCTTCTACTATCTGCGCATCATCAAGATCATGTATTTCGATGAGCCCGCAGTGGTGGTCGACAAGGTCGACGACGACAGCATGACCGGCGTCCTGGTGCTGACCAGCCTGTTCACCCTGCTGTTCTTCGTCGCTCCGGCGCCGATCCTGAACGGTGCGGCGGCTGCCGCGGCGGCCCTGTTCGCCGGGTGACATCCGACCGATGACAGCATCGCTCGAAGCGGAGGCGGCGCGTCTGCGCCTGCCTCCGGGCTTCCAGATCAAGGCCTTCGACTCCGTCGGCAGTACGAACGACGAAGCGAAGGCCTTGTCGCGTTCAGGGGCGCCCGAAGGCACCGTCGTCTGGGCGCGCCGTCAGGACAGCGGCCGTGGCCGCCGCGGCCGGGCCTGGACGTCCCCTGAAGGAAATCTCTACAGCACGACCATCCTGCGGCCCGGCCTGCCACCGGCGGAGGCGGCGCAGATCTCCTTCGTCGCGGCGCTCGCAATTGCGGAAACAGCCGAGTCGGTCCTGCCAGACCCGAGCGGTGTTCGCTGCAAATGGCCCAACGACGTTCTGGTGCATGACCGCAAGCTATCGGGCATCCTGCTCGAGTCGGAGCCGACGGCCGACGGCAAGGTCGCCTGGGTCGTGCTGGGGGTCGGCATCAACCTGCGGCATTTTCCCGCGACCGCCGATTATGGCGCCACCTCCTTGGTTGCCGAGGGCGCTCCGCCGATGGGGCCGGGCGCGCTTCTCGAGGTCTACGCGGAGCATCTGGCGACCTGGTACGGCCGCTGGCGCGCGCATGGTTTCGCGCCCGTGCGCGAGGCGTGGCTGGCGCGGGCCAAGGGGCTTGGCGGGCCGATCCTGGTCAGGCTGGCCGATCGGACGATCCCCGGCACTTTCGCCGATCTGGACAGCGACGGCGTTCTGTTGCTTGATCCAACGGACGGCGGGCCGCGGCAGCGGATCGCCGCCGGCGACGTGTTCTTCGCGCCGCCTCCAGCGAGCTGAGTTCGCCAGCCGAGTTCAAACGCCCACCGCCTTCAGGACCTTGCCATGCTGCTTGCCATCGACGCCGGAAACACGAATGTGGTGTTCGCCATCTATGACGGCGACCGCCAGCGCGGCATCTGGCGAACGGCGACCGATCCCAAACGCACCTCCGACGAATACATGGTGTGGCTGACCCACCTGATGGCGTTGAAGGGGCTGAAGCCGGTCGACATCCATGGCGCGATCATCGCCAGCGTGGTGCCCGGCGCCACCTTCAACCTGAAGCGGCTGTGCAAGGATCATTTCGGCTGCGAGCCGGTGATCGTCGGCCAGCCCGGAGTCGATCTTGGTGCGAAGGCCCTGGTCGACCGGCCGGAGGAGGTGGGCGCCGATCGTCTGGTCAACACCGTGGCCGCCGCGGCGACCTACAAGACCCCGCTGATCGTCATCGATTTCGGTACGGCGACGACTTTCGACGTGGTGGATGCCGATGGCAATTACTGCGGTGGCGTGATCGCGCCGGGGCTGAACCTGTCGCTGGAGGCACTGCAGAGGGCCGCGTCCAAGCTGCCGCGGGTCGAGATTCAGCCGCCGTCCGAGGTGATCGGCAAGAACACCATCGCCTGCATGCAGTCCGGCATCTTCTGGGGGTATGTCGGCCTGATTGAAGGGCTGGTCTCCCGCATCCGGGCGGAGTACGGCGAACCGATGCGGGTGGTCGCCACTGGCGGATTGGCTGTTCTTTTCGCCAAGGCTACCCATGTGATCGAACACACCGACAACGAGCTGACGCTCCGCGGTCTCCTCCTGATCCACAAGCGCAACACGGTCCAATGACACAATCCTCCAAGACAGCCGCCGGAACGTCCGAAGCCCCGGCGGACACCTTCGTTCCGGAGGATGGCGCACTGTATTTCGTCCCGCTCGGCGGTTCCGGCGAGATTGGGATGAACCTCAATCTCTACGGCCATCAGGGCAAGTGGTTGATGGTGGACCTCGGCATCTCGTTTGCCGACGACACCATGCCCGGGCTGGACGTCATCATGCCGGACCCGACCTTCATCGCCGAGCGTCGCGACGATCTGGTCGGTCTGGTACTGACCCATGCGCATGAGGACCATCTGGGCGCGGTGCAGTATCTGTGGCCGGAGCTGCGCTGTCCGGTCTATTGCACGCCCTTCACCGCGGCCTTCCTGCGCGCCAAGCTGCATGAGAAGGGCCTGAGCAGCACGGTGCCGATCCACGAAATCCCGCTGGGTGGCACGGTGGAGGCCGGTCCCTTCTCCGTCGAATACGTCACCATGACGCATTCGATCCCGGAGCCGAACGCGCTCGCCATCCGCACCTCGGCCGGGACCATCCTGCACACCGGCGACTGGAAGCTGGACCCCGATCCGCTGGTCGGCGAGACGGCCGATGAGGAACGGCTGCGTGCCATCGGCGACGAAGGGGTGCTGGCGCTGGTCGGCGACAGCACCAACGCGCTGGTGCCCGGCGCCGCCGGGTCGGAGGCGACCGTCCGCGATGCCCTGATGGAGTTGTTCGGCCGCTATCGCGACCGCCGCATCGCCGTCAGCTGCTTTGCCACCAATGTGGCGCGGCTGGAGAGCATTGCCGCCGCCGCCGCCGCCCATGACCGCCATGTGGCGTTGGTCGGCCGCTCGCTGTGGCGCATCAACGAGGCGGCGCGGGCCACCGGCTATCTCGCCGACGTGCCGAAGTTCCTGTCGGAGCATGACGCCAGCTATCTGCCGCGCGAGAAGCTGGTGCTGATCTGCACCGGCAGTCAGGGCGAGCCGCGCTCGGCCCTTGCCCGTATCGCCGCCAACGATCATCCGCAGGTCACGCTGTCGCGCGGCGACGTGGTGATCTTCTCCTCCCGCGAGATTCCCGGCAACGAGCGCGCCATCGGCCGCATGCAGAACCAGCTGGTCGCACAGGGAGTCGAACTGGTGACGGCGGACGAGGCGCCGGTCCATGTCTCCGGCCACCCGGCGCGTGACGAGCTGGTGCGCATGTACCAATGGGTGCGTCCACGCATCGCCGTCCCGGTCCATGGCGAGCAGCGCCATCAGCAGGCCCATGCCGCCCTGGCGGAGGAGTGTCAGGTCGCCCACAGCATCGTTCCGGCCAACGGCGAAGTCCTCCGGCTCGACGGGCCGGAGGGTGCGCGGGTGGTGGCCAACGTGCGCGCCGGACGCATGGCGGTGGACGGCAAGCGTCTGGTGCCGCTCGACACCGGCATGATGCGCGCGCGTAACCGCATGGTGAACAACGGCGCCGCCGTGGTGACGCTGGTGATGACCGGAACGGGCGAGTTGCTGACCGCTCCGCAGCTGGCGGTGATGGGGCTGATCGACGAGGCGACCGACCGCGACCTGTTGCTGGACGTGGTGGATGCCGTGCGCGAGTCGGTGGCGATGCTGCCCAAATCGGCACGGGGCGACGACGCCCAGGTGAAGGAGGCGGCACGGATCGCCGTGCGCCGCTGCTTCAACGCGACCCACGGCAAGAAGCCGGTGACGGAGGTCCATCTGGTCCGCGTCTGACCGAACCCAAGAACGGATTTGATGTATAACAGGCTTATCAGAGCCCGCTAACGGGCCAGGAACAGCCAGCGAGAGGACACGCATGATCGGGAAGCTCAACCACGTCGCCATCGTCGTTCCGGACCTTCCGGCGGCGACCGCGCTCTATCGCGACACGCTGGGCGCCGCAGTCTCGCAGCCGGTGGACCTGCCGCCGCACGGCGTCACCGTGGTCTTCGTCACCCTGCCAAACACCAAGATCGAACTGCTGCATCCGTTCGGCGAGAAGTCGCCGATCGCCGGCTTCCTGGAGAAGAACCCGTCGGGCGGCATCCACCATATCTGCTATGAGGTGGAGGACATCCTGGCCGCCCGCGACCGGCTGAAGGAGCAGGGCGCCCGCGTGCTGGGCGACGGCGAGCCGAAGATCGGCGCTCACGACAAGCCGGTCCTGTTCCTGCACCCGAAGGATTTCTGCGGGACGCTGGTGGAACTGGAACAGGCCTGAGACGGCTGACACGCGGAGGGGACGATGAACAACTGGGTGACAGGAGCCTTCGTTTACATCGTCGTCTGGTGGGTGGTGCTGTTCGCGGTGCTGCCCTGGGGCGTTCGGACTCCGGAGAGCCCGGAGCCGGGCATGGCCTCCTCCGCGCCGGTCGAGCCGCGCATCCTGCGCAAATTCATGATCACGTCGCTGGTCGCCCTGCTGGTGTGGCTGGTGATCTTCGGCATCGAGCGGTCCGGCATCATCTCCTTCCGGGACATGGCGCGGGACATGTTCTGACGCCAGATTGCTCTGACGATAGAGAGGAGCGAGGCGGGTGAGCCTGACCTATTGCGCGGCCGCACCCGGCCATCCCCATCATGGCCCCTACCACGACGGCGAGTACGGCTTTCCCAGCAGCGACGACCGGGTGCTGTTCGAGCGTCTGGTGCTGGAGATCAATCAGGCCGGCCTGTCCTGGCTGACCATCCTGAAGAAGCGCGACGCTTTCCGCGCCGCCTTCGACGGGTTCGACATCGACCGGGTCGCGGCTTATGGCGAGGCGGAGCGGGCGCGGCTGCTGGCCGACGCTGGCATCATCCGCAACCGCCTGAAGGTGGACGCGGTGATCGAGAACGCCCGCCGCATCGTCGCGCTGCGGGAAACCCACGGCTCCTTCGACGGCTGGCTGAGCGCCCATCATCCGCTGACCAAGCCGGAATGGGTGAAGCTGTTCGGCCGGACCTTCCGTTTCACCGGTGGCGAGATCGTCGGGGAGTTCCTGATGAGCCTGGGCTATCTGCCGGGCGCTCATCAGCCCGACTGTCCAGTCCAGACCGTCGTGCTTGCCCAGAGTCCGCCCTGGAAGGCGGCGGTGGACGCCGGGTATCGCGGGTACGCGCCCATGGAATAGGCAATCGCCCGCCCAGAACGACGGCAATCGCCGAAGTGCTGGGCAAAATTGCAAAAATTTTGTGCATGAGGCGCTACTGCCTCTGTTTTGGGCTTGCCATCGCCGTGGCTCGGGTTCACTCTTTTGGAGTGATGAGGGAGGATATTCCTCCCTTTCCGACGCCTGGTGGCGATTCCTCCCTAAACTCGACAGGCCGCGCCGCTTTTGCCGCGCGGCCTTTCTTTATCCGGCGTACGGGAGGAGACAGGGCAGGGTCGCGGATAGAAAATTTCCGCGCTGCTCCAGAAAACGTTAACGGTTTACTTGGTAGCGTTGCTTGGATTAGCTCGCATCGGGTTTTCCCCAATCAGGGCTATCAGCTGGGCTGAACCATCACCACCGGGGGCCAGTCCGCCGGGGCGATTGCGCTTTGCCCGTTTACCGGTTGAGCCTTTTCCCGCTTCGGCGGGTGGCAGGAAAAAGGACGACAGTCGAGGCGCCGATGGCCGCGAATGAAAACGAACGGTTCGATCAGTTCGCCGCGGTTCTGTCGATTGAACTGTTGGAGCGGACAAAGAAAAGCATGGAGCTGCTGGCGCCGGAGCTTCAGCCATGCTCGATCCTGCCCTTCATCCAGACACCGTCCTTCGTAGAGTTCTATCAGGAGCTGGTGCGCGTCGGCATCCTGCCGGTGGTGCTCAGCCGCCGTCCGGTGCGCGCCATCGTCGGTGACGTCGATTGGGCGCGGGAGGGGCGCGAATATCTGCTGACAGTCCTCGACGACCGCTCCAACGCCGTCTTCACCGCCTGGGAATATGCCTGGGACTCGTTGTGGGACGAGCGCAAGGTCGGGCAGGACAGCGGCGGCGGAAGCCAGACCAAGCCGAAGAAGGGGTTCTTCAGCGCGCTGTTCGGCCGCAAGCGCGAGCAGAAGGCGGACAGCGGTGGCGGCGAGGGCGGCGGCGAGGGCGGTGAGGGCGGTGAGGGCGGTGTCATGGCCGGCCTGCATACGATGCTGACCGAACTGGGGGAAAAGCGGGGCTTCCTGCCGCTGTTCCATGACGATGTCCGCATCCTGAAGGCGTTGCCGCGCCTGAAGCCCGGCCGGGTGGCGCAGGCGTGGAAGGAGATCTCGCAGTACCACCACCAGGAATTCTACCTGCCCGAGCCCGAACAGGCGAAGCCGGGTGTGACCTCCGAGTGTCTGCAGAAATGGCATTACAATCTGCCGGACAAGATCGGCGAGTTCCTGGTGCTGAAGGCCGCGGTGGACCTGGAGCATGTGAACAAGCCCTTCATCGGCAAATACATCCGCCAGTCGGCGCGGACCCAGGAGGAGGCGGAAAAAGGAATGCCCTACCTGTCGATCTACTGGAAATCCATGCGCAACCCGGCCCCGGTGGCCGAGCGGCACACGCTGTGAGCCCGCGCGGCATCTTGTACGCCGGGCTGACGGCGGCGGCGCTGTCCCTGGCGACCGCACCGGCATCGGCGCAAACCCAGCCGCCGCGTCCCGGTCCGGTCCCGCTGACCCCCGATGCCGCCCGCGACCGCCCGGTGGTGGATCTGTCCTTGTGCCAACGGCTGACCCGCCATGTGCCGGCCGCCGACGTGGAATACCGGCCGGGCGTGGATGTGCATGGCCGTGCGGTCGCCCCGGCCGACTTGGCCGGCAGTGCAGGCGCGCAGCCGCCGATCCCCATCGACCTGCCGCTGTCGATCGATCTCGCCCGGCGCATGGGCATCGCCCTGCCGTCGGTGCCGTTTCTGCCCAACGATATCACCGCGGTGTGGCTGACCGTCGTCGGCAACCAACTCTATCTCAACGGCCAGCCGATCGATCCGGGTGCCGAGGAACGCCTCTACGTCTACTGCCGCTCCCGGTAGCCGGCGGCCAAGCGGGGGGCTTACAGTGGACAAGTGCGGGCGACCTTCCTAAAGTCGCTCACCCGCCGCCGCCCGTGTCCGTTCCTGTCCGCAGGAGCCATGTGTGCGCGGCCTTGTCGAACACCTCGCACACGAGAGCAGAGCCATGCGGCTGTCCAGCTTCTTCATGCCGACCCTCAACGAGACCCCGACCGAGGCGCAGATCGTCTCGCACCGCCTGATGCTGCGGGCCGGGATGATCCGCCAGACCAGCGCCGGCATCTATGCCTGGCTGCCGCTGGGCTATCGGGTTCTGCGCAAGATCGAGCAGATCGTCCGCGAAGAGCAGGACGCCGCCGGTGCGCAGGAACTGCTGATGCCGACCATCCAGTCGGCCGATCTGTGGCGCGAGAGCGGTCGTTACGACGATTACGGCAAGGAGATGCTGCGCATCACCGACCGTCACGATCGCGAGATGCTGTTCGGCCCGACGAACGAGGAGATGATCACCGACATCTTCCGCTCCTTCGTCAAGAGCTACCGCCAGTTGCCGCTGAACCTCTACCATATCCAGTGGAAGTTCCGTGACGAGATCCGCCCGCGCTTCGGCGTGATGCGCGGCCGCGAATTCCTGATGAAGGACGCCTATTCCTTCGACATCGATGCGGACAGCGCGCGCCGTTCGTATCAGAAGATGTTCCTGGCCTATCTGCGCACCTTCGCCCGCATCGGGCTGAAGGCGATCCCGATGCGTGCCGACACCGGCCCGATCGGCGGCGACCTGAGCCACGAATTCATCATCCTGGCCGAGACCGGCGAGAGCGGCGTCTTCTGCCACAAGGACTGGATGACCCTGGACGTGCTGAAGGACGCCCCCGGCATCGAGGACGACCTGCAGCCCTTCTTCGACCGCGTCACCGGCATCTATGCGGCGACCGACGAGAAGCACGACCCGGCCAACAGCCCGGTGCCGGAGTCGGATCTGGTGTCGGCCCGCGGCATCGAGGTCGGCCACATCTTCAACTTCGGCACCAAATACTCCAAGCCGATGAACGCGGTGGTCGCCGGCCCGAACGGCGAATCGATCCCGGTGGAGATGGGCAGCTACGGCATCGGCGTGTCGCGTCTGATGGGTGCGATCATCGAGGCCAGCCACGATGACAACGGCATCATCTGGCCGGACGCCGTCGCGCCCTTCAACGTCGGCCTGATCAACCTGAAGTCCGGCGACGCCGAGACCGACCGCGTCTGCGCCGAGCTGTATGCGAAGCTGGAATCGGCCGGCCTGGAGGTCGCCTATGACGACCGCGACGAGCGTCCCGGCGCCAAGTTCGCCGACATGGACCTGATCGGCGTTCCTTGGCAGCTGGTCGTCGGCCCGCGCGGCCTGAAGAACGGTGTCGTCGAACTGAAGCGCCGCGCCACCGGCGAGAAGGAAGAGCTGCCGGTCAAGGCGGCGCTGGCGAAGCTGCTGGGCTGATCGGCTTAGCTCGAAGAGGAAGCCCGGATCGCCCAAGTCGGCGATCCGGGCTTTGCCCTTTTCCCGCCACGCTCACGTTCTTATCTAGGGCATCGTTTCCGCCCGCCCACAGGGCCTCCCCACAGGATCCCAGCCGCATGATCTTCAACGCCTTCGAACGCATGGTCGCGATGCGTTACCTTCGGGCGCGCCGCCAGGAAGGGTTCATCTCGGTCATCGCGGGGTTCTCGTTGCTGGGCATCGCGCTCGGCGTGGCGACGCTCATCATTGTCATGGCGGTGATGAACGGCTTCCGGGCAGAGCTGCTGGGCCGGGTGCTCGGTCTGAACGGGCATCTCAACGTCTACAGTTCACGAGGCGGGCCGCTGCCGGACTTCGACATTCTGGCCGGCAAGCTGCGCAACACGCCGGGCGTGGTCAACGTCACCCCGACGGTCGAGGGGCAGGCGCTGGTGTCGGTGCGCGGCGCGGCGTCGGGTGCCGTCATCCGCGGCGTGCGGGCGGAGGATTTCAAGGTGCGACCGACGCTCGCCAACAACGTCATCCGCGGTTCGGTCGATGAGTTCGGCGAGGACCGCGTCGCCATCGGCGTGCGCATGGCCCAACGGCTGGGGCTGTCGGTCGGCGACCAGATCACGCTGATCGCACCCCAGGGCAACGTCACCGCTTTTGGCACCGTGCCGCGGATGCGCAGCTACCCGATCGGCGCAATCTTCGACGTCGGCATGTTCGAATACGACAACAGCTTCATCTTCCTGCCGCTGGAGGAGGCGCAGGCCTTCTTCCGCACCGGCGACGCCGTGACCTCGCTGGAGGTCTTCGTGAGCGACCCGATGCAGATCGCGTCCGCCCGCGCCGCCGTTCAATCGGCGGTCGCCGGGGAGGGCAGGGTGGTCGACTGGCAGCAGTCGAACGCCAGCTTCTTCACGGCGCTGCAGGTCGAACGCAACGTGATGTTCCTGATCCTGTCGCTGATCATCATGGTCGCCGCCTTCAACATCATCTCCAGTCTGATCATGCTGGTGAAGGACAAGGGGCGCGACATCGCGATCCTGCGCACCATGGGGGCGACGCGCGGCATGATCATGCGCATCTTCTTCCTGTCCGGCGCCAGCGTCGGGGTGACGGGGACCTTGCTGGGTCTCGCGCTCGGCGTGTCCTTCGCGCTGAACATCGAGAGCATCCGGCAGGTCATCCAGGGGCTGACCGGCACCAACCTGTTCAATGCCGAGATCTATTTCCTGTCCCACCTGCCTGCGAAGATCGACTGGAGCGAGGTCATTCAGGTGACGCTGATGGCGCTGGGCCTGTCCTTCGCCGCCACCATCTACCCGTCCTGGCGCGCCGCCCGGCTCGACCCGGTGGAGGCCCTGCGCTATGAGTGACGCGGTTATGCAGCCGATGCTGGAACTGAAGGGCATCGTCCGCCGCTTCGAACAGGCGGGCGAGACGCTGGAGGTGCTGCGCGGGGTCGACCTGACCGTCGGCGCCGGCGAGCTGGTGGCGCTGGTCGGCCCGTCGGGTGCCGGCAAATCGACGCTGCTGCACATCGCCGGCCTGCTGGAACGGCCGACCGACGGCGTCGTGCGCATCGCCGGCACCGACGTGTCCAACCTGGACGACGGCAAGCGGACCGAGGTGCGGCGCCGCTCCATCGGCTTCGTCTACCAGTTCCACCACCTGTTGCCGGAGTTTTCGGCGCGGGAGAACATCGTCCTGCCGCAGATGATCGCCGGCGTGTCGAAGTCGGTCGCCCGGCAGCGCGCGGACGAGCTTCTGCGCATGGTCGGGCTGGAGCAGCGCGGCACCCACCGGCCGGCCCGCCTGTCCGGTGGCGAGCAGCAGCGCGTCGCCATCGCCCGTGCGCTGGCCAACGCCCCGTCGCTGCTGATCGCCGACGAGCCGACCGGCAACCTCGATCCCCACACGGCGGAGCATGTCTTCGCCATGCTGTCGGCCATCGTCCGGCAGGCCAAGGTCGGCGCCCTGGTGGCGACCCACAATCTGGACCTCGCCCGCCGCATGGACCGGGTTCTGGAGATGCGCGACGGGCATCTGGTGGAATATCAGCCGTCGGAACTGGTGCCGCTGAGCGAGGTCGCGCCGGAAGCATCATAAGAAGCGTCATAGACCGAAAGCGGAACCTCCCCCTGGTTGCCAAGCCGGCGCGGCGCCCCCACTCTCATGCGCGACCGCACCGGCTGAGCTGCGGCACCGACAAGACAGGGGGCATCGGGGATGGACCAGCGGATCATCGACCTCTACGACGAATACACCCACGCGCCGTTGCCGCGTCGGGTCTTTTTGGAACGGCTGGCAGCAATGGCTGGCGGTGTGGCGGCGATCCCCGCGATCCTGGCGGCGATCGAGCCGAACTATGCCCGCGCCGCCATCGTCGGTGAGGACGACACCCGTCTGGCCGCGGAAAAGATCAGCTTCCAGGGGGCGACCGGCGACGTGTCCGGCTATCTCGCCCGGCCGAAGCTGATCGACAAGGCTCCGGCGGTGCTGGTCATCCACGAGAATCGCGGCCTGAACGCCTATGTCGAGGATGTCACCCGCCGCCTTGCCACCGAAGGCTTCGTGGCGATGGCGCCGGACCTGCTGTCGCCGCTGGGCGGTACGCCGCAGGATGCCGACAAGGCCCGCGACCTGATCGGCCAGCTCGACGCCGACAAGACGGTCAACAACCTCGTCGCGGCCATGAGTTATCTGATGGCCTACCGCTATTCCTCGGCCAAGGTCGGGGCGGTCGGCTTCTGCTGGGGCGGCGGCATGATCAACCGGCTGGCGATCAAAGCGCCCGACCTGAAGGCCGGCGTCGCCTTCTACGGCCCGACTCCCGACCCGGCGCTGGTCGGTACGGTGAAGTCGCCGCTGCTTCTGCACTATGCCGGGCTGGACCAGCGCGTGAACGCCGGCATCCCCGCTTACGACGAGGCGCTGAAGAAAGCCGGCGTCGAGCATCAGATTTACGTGTACGAGGGCGTCAACCACGCCTTCCATAACGACACCTCGGCCGAACGCTACAACAAGGATGCCGCCGATCTGGCCTGGAAGCGGACGGTGGAGTTTTTGAAGGCGAAGCTGGCGTAGGGGGTGCTCTTGCCCCCTCCCTAGCCCTCCCCCGCCTCTGGCGGGAGAGGGAACTCCGCCGCTCTTGCGCTTAACTCCCTCTCCCGCGAAGCGGGGGAGGGTCGGGGAGAGGGCAATCACTCCAACAGTTCCGCCGTCTCCACCACCGTCGCATACTCTCCGTCCATGTTGGCGAGCGACAGGTCATGGACCTCTTCGGCCGTGCGCAGCCTCCCCGATCGGTCTTTCCTGGCGAAGGTGAAGCAGGCGTCGGCCGCCAGACGCACGTCGTAGCCGAGGTTGCCGGCCATCCGCACCGTCGCTTCGACGCTGTTGTTGGTGATGACTCCGGCCACCACCAGCGTGCCGATGCCGCGGGCGCGCAGCCAGTCGTCCAGGCCGGTGCCGATGAAGGCGCTGTTCACCCGCTTGCCGATCACCGTCTCGCCGGGCAGCGGCATCGCCTCGTCCTTGAAGGCGTGGCCAGGGCTGCCGGGGCGGTAGGTGGAGTCGGGCTCCGTCGAATCGTGGCGGATATGGACGATGGGCCGTCCCTCGCGCCGCCACGCGGCCAGCAAGGCCGCGACGCTGGCTTCGGCTTGCGGGTTGTTGCGCGGGCCGAGATGGCTCCAGCGCGGGTCGTCGATGGCCTTTTGCAGGTCGACGAGCAGCAAAGCGGTGTTGGTGGGCAGGGGAATGGGGAGGGTTTCCATGCCGACGATCCTGCCGCGATAGTCCATCGCGTGACAAGTCCGCCGGTTTCTGGCTCTAATCCGGCGCTCGACCCTCGTTTCCCGTTTCAAGCGCTCGTCCGGAGGCGCCGTGCTCGCATCCCCCCTGTCATTGCTCGCCGTTGCCGCCGGAGGTGCCGCCGGATCGGTGGCGCGTTATCTGACGCTGCTGCTGATCGCGCAGTGGGTCGGCACCCGTTTTCCGATGGGGACGATCATCGTCAACGTGATCGGCTGCACGGTGATGGGGGTGCTGTCGGAACTGGCGAGTCTGACATGGTCGCCGTCGCCGGAAATCCGCGCCCTGCTGCTGGTGGGTGTGCTCGGCGGCTTCACCACCTTCTCCTCCTTCACGCTGGACATCGGCGTCCTCGTCGCCCGTGACGAGATCGCCGCGGCGGCGGGATACTTCCTCGCCTCGACGCTGTTCAGCGTGGTGGGCTTCTTTGCCGGCCTGTGGGCCGTGCGTTCTCTTGTTTCGGTGTCCATCTGATGACTGACTCTCCCGATCACGCTGATACCACGTCGACTGAAGCCAAAAGCGACAGCAAGGTCGAAACCCGCATCGTCACGGCCGACGAGGCCGACATGCGGCTCGACCGCTGGTTCAAGCGGCATTTCCCCGACGTGAACCACAGCTACCTGCAAAAGCTGCTGCGCACCGGTCAGGTCCGTGTCGACGGCAAGCGGGCGGAGACGTCGACGCGGTTGGTCGCCAAGCAGGGCGTGCGCATCCCGCCGCTGGCCGCCTGGGCCGCGCCGGTCAGGGGGCCGAGTCAGGGGGCCAGCAAGCCCAAGGGCATGTCGGACAAGCAGATCGCCGAGCTGCAGGCACTGGTGCTCTACCGTGACGCCGATGTCATCGCCATCAACAAGCCGGCCGGTCTGGCGGTGCAGGGCGGCACCGGCACCTCCAAGCATCTGGACGCCATGCTGGACGCCCTGCGCTTCGACGGCAACGAGCGGCCGAAGCTGGTCCACCGGCTGGACAAGGACACCTCGGGCGTGCTGTTGCTGGCCCGCACCACCTTCGCCGCCAGCAAGCTGACGGAGCT
Organism: Azospirillum sp. TSO5; assembly: GCF_003116065.1. Lineage (NCBI taxonomy): Bacteria > Pseudomonadati > Pseudomonadota > Alphaproteobacteria > Rhodospirillales > Azospirillaceae > Azospirillum > Azospirillum sp. TSO5. The sequence continues at coordinate 27,883 of NZ_LGQY01000029.1, forward strand.
GTTCCGCGGCAGTGCCGTGCGCAAGATCTATTGGGCCGTCACCGTCGGCGTGCCGACGCCCTACCAGGGCAAGATCGACCTCGCGCTGGCCAAGGAAGGCGGCCCGCATGGCGAGCGCGTGGCCGAGAACAAGGAAGAGGGCAAGCGCGCCGTCACCGTCTATTCGGTGCAGGAGAATGTCGGCAAGCAGGCGGCCTTCGTCGCCATGTGGCCGCTGACCGGCCGCACCCACCAGCTGCGCGTCCACATGGCCGCCGTCGGCACGCCGATTCTGGGCGACGGCAAATATGCCGGGCAGGGCGCCTTCCTGGCCGGGGCGGAGGTGGCGAAGAAGCTGCACCTGCATGCCCGCCGACTGATCCTGCCGCACCCGCGCGGCGGCAAGACCATCGACGTGACGGCGCCGCTGCCCGACCACATGCAGGCGACCTGGAAGTATTTCGGTTTCAGCCCCAACCTGCGCGACGACCCGTTCGAGGATTTCGAGTGATGGCCCCCTTGGGGAAATCGCCACTGCGTCTCGCGCTGTTCGATTGCGACGGCACGCTGGTCGACAGCCAGTTCGCCATCATCGACGCCATGACCCAGGCCTGGGCCGAGCATGGACTGGGCGAACCCGACCCGGCCGATGTCCGCCGCATGGTCGGCCTGTCGCTGGTGGAGGCGGTGGCCCTGCTGCTGCCGCAACGTGACGCTGACCTGCATGTCGCGGTGGCGGAGAGCTACAAGCGCGCCTTCTCATCCGCCCGCAGCCGCGGCGAGGTGGACGAGCCGCTCTTTCCCGGCATCGTCGACACGCTGGCGGTTCTGGAGGAAGCGGGCGTGCTGCTGGGCGTCGCTACCGGCAAGTCTAGGCGCGGGTTGGACGCGGTGCTGAAGGGGCACGGGCTGACCGGTCGTTTCGTGACGCTGCAGACCGCCGATGTCGGTCCCGGCAAACCGAACCCGCACATGGTGCAGCGTGCGCTGGCGGAGACCGGTGCGGACGAGGCGGCGACGGTTGTGATCGGCGACACGACCTACGACATACAAATGGCCCGCAACGCGCGGGTGCGGTCGGTCGGCGTCTCCTGGGGGTACCATGCGGTGCCGGAGCTGGAGCGGGCCGGGGCCGACCGCATCGTCCACCGCGGGCGTGACGTCGCCACCGCGGTGCTGGAGCTTTTGGAAGGGTAAGCGATGAAGCGTTTCTACAAGGCGGCGGGCGTCGGCGAGACCGAGAGCGGCTTTCAGGTCGAGCTGGATGGCCGTCCGGTGCGCAGCCCGGCCAAGGCGCCGCTGGTCTTCTCCAGCCGGCCGCTGGCCCAGGGCGTGGCCGACGAATGGGCGGCGCAGGGCGACCAGATCGACGCCCATTCCATGCCGCTGATGCAGCTGTCGAGCACCGCCGTTGACCTGATCCCGGCCAAGCGGCCGGACATCGTCCAGGCCATCAGCGCCTATGCCGGCACCGACCTGCTGTGCTATCGCGCCGAACACCCCCAGCCGCTGGTGGAACGGCAGGCACAGCTCTGGCAGCCGCTGCTGGATTGGGCGGCGCTGACCTATGACGCGCCGCTGCATGTCTGCGCCGGGCTGATGCCGAAGCCGCAGCCGGAGGAGGCGCTGGGCGCCCTGCGCCGGGTGGTGGAGCGGACCGACGACTGGTACCTGTCGGCGCTGCAGACCGCGACCGGCGTCTGCGGGTCGATCGTCGTGGCGCTGGCCCTGCTGGAAGGCCGCCTCAGCGCCGAAGAGGCGTTCGAGGTTTCGCAGCTGGACGAAACCTATCAGATCGAGCAATGGGGCGAAGACGCCGAGGCCACGAAGCGCCGCGCAAACGTGCGCGCGGAGATCGTGGCCTGCAGACGGTTCGTGGATTTGCTGCGGGGGTGAGGTGTGGGGGTGTCAGACCCCCACACCGTTTGGAACCCCTTACTTCGTGGTGGTGGTGCCGGTCGTCGAACCGCTGGTGGTCGAACCGGCGGTCGGGGCGGCGCCCGGCGCGACCTTCTCGGTCTCCGCCGGCTTGCGGCTCTTGTTCAGCGACGTCATGGTGTCGTCGTACTTGAACTCCGGCATCGCCTTCACGTCGTCGCGGCTCATGCCGGCCAGGTTCAGGCGGTTGTTCTGCGAATCCCAGTTGGCGGCGCTGTAATCGACGGCGACCTGCTTCTCGCCGATGCCGAGGAAGCCGCCCGAGCTGATGACCAGCTGCTTGGCCTTGCCGTTGGCGTCGAGGATGACGTCCTCGATTTCGCCGATCTTGTTGTTGTCGCGGCCGTAGACGTTCTTGCCGATCAGCTCGTCGGCACTGGCCAGCTGGCCGCCCAGGCCGCCGGACGTGGCGGCGCTGCCGGACGTCATGCTGTCAGACTTGGTGGCGTCCGACTTCATCGTATCCGACTTCGTCGTGCCGGTCTTGGTGCCGTCCGGGGCTGCGGTGTTGGACATGCTGGAGGTGGAGGAAGACGGATTGCCCACGGTCGGCGAAGTGGTCTGTGCGACGGCGGCTCCGGTCATGAGAGCCAGCGAAGCGGCGGTAGCGATCAGGATGCGACGCATGGGGGTGGCTCCTTTGTCGTTGTGTCGAGAACACGAGGTTCGTGTGTCGAGAGACATCGGAACAACAGCGACGGAGCCCGTTTTATTTCACCTTCCGGGAATTCTTTTGGTGAGGGACTACCCCTTTGAGGTGTGGTCCCAGTCCGGTTCGTGCGGAATCAGCGTCACCGGACCGGCCTGGAAGGTCAGACCATTTTCGGCCGCGCGCTGCACATCCTCCAGCCGCAGCAGGGCGAGCGCGGCACCATCGCGGGCACTGCGGATCTCGCCGGCATCCTTGCCGTCCAGCGTCACCGGAGTTCCCGATTCCGGCGCCGTGCCGTCGAAGGTGACGGGGAACAGCTTCTTCTTGATGAGGGCGCGGTATTTGGTGCGGGCGGTCAGCTCCTGCCCCATGTAGCAGCCCTTGTCCCAGGAAATGGCGTTCAGCGCGTCCATCCGGCTTTCCAGCGGGATCGACTTCTCCGGGATCAGGTCCAGCGTGCCGTCGGGCACGCCGAGCGACAGGCGCAGCCGGTCGTAGTCCGCAACGTCCCGTCGCGCCAATCCGGCCGACTCCAGTACCGCCAGCCCGTCGGCAGGCAGGAACAGGCGGGCGCCCAAGGCCGGCAGCCGCGGATCGGTGAAGGCGACGCCGCCGGCGAAGGGCCGCGCCGCGCCCGGTTCGGCCGGCAGACCCAGCGCCTCCAGCGCCCCGTCCCCGAAGGCCGCGACCACGCGCAGCCGGTCCGCCCGGTCTTCCAGGGCGATCTTCGACCGCAGCTTGTACATCTTCAGCCGCCGCAGCAGATCGGCGCGCCGGTCCGTTTCCGGATCCAGCAGCAGGACGGCGTCCTCGCCGCCATCCGACTCGACGATGCTGAAATCATGCAGGAACTTGCCCTGCGGGGTCAGGAACAGGGCATAGGCGGCATGGTCGGGCGTGACCCGCAGCACGTCGTTGGACACCAGCCCCTGCAGGAAGGCCTTGCGGTCCTCGCCCGAAACCGCCACCACGCTCCGCTGGTCCAGCACTGCGTAACCCGCCGACATCCTCGCCTCCCCATCACTCGATAGCCTGAAGTGTTGGGCCGAACGGGTCCGCTGGCAAGAGTCTGCCGCGTTGCGGAAGGCTGGGTTGCGGCTGCCGACTGTGGCATGATGACCAAAGCGGCAGATGCATCACCGTTGGGCAGAGGATCGGTTGTTGACGGCCGGTGGTGCCGCCGGATTACTCTGTTGGTAGCGGTGGCATGGCTTTGGCAATGCCATGCAGGTTTGACCTTTTCCCGGATTGCTCCCCCTTGCCTTCGCACGCCGAGACCTCACCCCCGGACGCTCCGCCGCCCCGTTTGGAGCTGCGCGGCATCACCAAGCGATTCCCGGGCTGCCTGGCCAACGACCATGTCGACCTCGTGCTGCAGCCGGGCGAGATCCATGCGCTGCTGGGCGAGAACGGGGCCGGCAAGTCCACCCTGGTCAAGATGATCTACGGGGTGCTGCACCCCGATTCCGGCACGATGCTGTGGCAGGGGGTGGAGACGACGGTGCCCGATCCGGCCGGCGCCCGCCGGCTCGGCATCGGCATGGTGTTCCAGCATTTCTCGCTGTTCGACACCCTGACGGTGACGGAGAACATCGCGCTCGGCCTCGACAATGCCGGGCCGATGGACCAGCTCGCCGACCGCATCCGCACCGTGTCCGAACGCTATGGGCTGGCGCTCGACCCCGGCCGCCATGTCTTCCACCTGTCGGTGGGCGAGCGGCAGCGGGTGGAGATCGTGCGCTGCCTGTTGCAGGACCCGAAGCTGCTGATCATGGACGAGCCGACCTCGGTCCTGACGCCGCAGGAGGCCGCCAAGCTGTTCGAGACGCTGCGCGTCCTGGCCGCCGAAGGCTGCACGATCCTCTACATCTCGCACAAGCTGGAGGAAATCCGCGCGCTGTGCAGCCGCGCCACCGTTCTGCGCGCCGGCAAGGTGGTGGGTGCCGCCGATCCGCGGCAGGAGACCGCACGCAGCCTCGCCGAGATGATGATGGGGGCGGAGCTGTCCACCCCGGAACGGCCGCCGCAGGGCGCCGCCGGGGCCGCCCGTCTGACGGTGCGCCATCTGTCCACCACCTCCGACAATCCCTTCGCCACCAACCTGAAGGATGTCAGCTTCGAGGTGCGGGCGGGCGAGATCCTGGGCATCGCCGGTGTCGCCGGCAATGGTCAGGCGGAGCTGATGGCGGCGCTGAGCGGCGAAGTGCTGCTGGCCGACGCCGACGCCGTGGTGATCGAGGGCACGTCTGCCGGGCATATGGGGCCGCGGGCACGCCGGGAACTCGGCCTCGCCTTCGTGCCGGAGGAGCGGCTGGGCCGTGGCGCCGTGCCGGAACTGAGCCTGTCGGAGAACGCGCTGCTGTCCGGCTATGCCCGCGAGCCTCTGGTGCGCGGCGGCATGGTCCATTTCGCCCGCGCCCGTGCCTATGCCGAGACCATCATCCGCGGATTCAACGTCGTCGCCCATGGCCATCGGGCGGAAGCGCGGTCGCTGTCCGGCGGCAATCTGCAGAAATTCATCATCGGCCGCGAAATCTTGCAAAAGCCGAAGCTTTTGGTCGTCGGCCAGCCGACCTGGGGCGTCGATGCCGGTGCCGCGGCGGCGATCCACAAGGCGCTGATCGATCTGGCGCGCTCGGGTGCGGCGGTGCTGGTCATCAGCCAGGATCTGGACGAGTTGTTCGTGCTGAGCGACCGGATTTCCGTGCTGTTCCACGGTCGCCTGTCCGACAGCCGGCCGACGCACGAGACGACGGTGGAACGCATCGGCCTGCTGATGGGCGGCCTGTTCGGCACGCCGCCGGACGAAGACGGGGAGATCACGCGTGCGGTCTGATGGTTTTTTGAGCGCCGGAGACGCCGCATGAGCTTTATCCGTCTGGAACCGCGCGGGCAGGCGTCGAAGACCATGGTCTATGCCACGCCGCTGCTGGCGGTGGCGCTGACCCTGTTCAGCGGCTTCATCCTGTTCATGGCGATGGGCTTCGACCCGCTGAAGGCGCTCTATTCCTTCTTCATCGCGCCGCTGACCTCTGTTCGTGGGCTGGGCGAGCTGGTGGTGAAGGCGACGCCGCTGGTGCTCTGCGCCGTCGGGCTCGCCATCGGCTTCCGCGCCAATGTCTGGAACATCGGTGCCGAAGGACAGCTGACGCTGGGCGCAATCACCGGCGGCGGGCTGGCGCTTGCCTTCTATGGCGAGGGCGGCTGGTGGCTGCTGCCGCTGATGGTGATAGGCGGGGCCATCGGCGGGGCGGTGTGGGCTGCGGTGCCGGCCTATCTGCGGCTGCGCTTCAACGCCAGCGAGATCCTGACCAGCCTGATGCTGAACTATGTGGCTCTGCTGCTGCTGAACTATCTGGTCCATGGCCCCTTCCGCGACCCGGACGGCTTCGCCTTCCCCGAATCGCGGCTGTTCGAGGCCGATGCCACGCTGCCGATCCTGTGGGCGGGGACGCGCGTCCATCTGGGGGCGCTCTTCGCCCTGCTGGCCGTGGCCGGCGGCTGGCTGCTGATCGCGCGCACCTTCATCGGCTTCCAGATCAAGGTGATCGGCCTGACCCCGGCCGCCGCCGGCTATGCCGGTTTCGACCAGAAGCGCATCGTCTGGCTGACTCTGCTGCTGTCCGGCGCGCTCGCCGGCATCGCCGGCATGGGCGAGATCGCTGGCCCGATCGGCCAGATCACCGCCAGCATCTCGCCCGGCTACGGCTATACCGCCATCATCGTCGCCTTCCTGGGCCGGTTGCATCCGGTCGGCATCCTGCTGGCGGCGTTGCTGATGGCACTGTCCTTCATCGGCGGCGAGGCGGCGCAGATCGCCATGGGCCTGCCCAAGGCCATCACCGGAGTGTTCCAGGGCATGCTTCTGTTCTTCCTGCTGGCAAGCGACGTGCTGATCCGCTACCGGGTCCGCTTCGGTGCGCGGAGGGCCGCGGCATGAACGACCTCGCCCTGATCGGCCCGATCCTGGCCGCCATGTTCGCCGCCGCGACGCCGCTGCTGTTCGCAGCATTGGGCGAGCTGGTGGTCGAGAAGTCGGGCGTCCTCAACCTGGGTGTGGAGGGCATGATGCTGGTCGGCGCGGTTTGCGGCTTTGCCGTGACGGTGCAGACCGGCAGCGCCACCGCCGGCTTCCTCGTCGCCGCGCTGGCCGGTGCCGCCACCGCCTCGCTGTTCGCCGTGCTGACCCTGTTCCTGCTGGCCAATCAGGTTGCGACCGGCCTCGCGCTCACCCTGTTCGGCGTCGGCTTGTCGGCGCTGATCGGCCAGGGTTTCGTCGGCATCCCGCTGGACGGGCTGCCGAAGCTTTACATCCCCGGCCTGACCGACCTGCCGGTGGTGGGACAGGCGGTGTTCGGCCAGGACGTCATGGTCTATCTGGCGGTGGCCGCCGTGCCGCTGGTGCATCTGTTCCTCTACCGCACCCGCGCCGGTCTGGTGCTGCGCGCGGTCGGGGAGAACCACACGGCCGCCCACGCGCTGGGTTATAAAGTGCTGCGCATCCGCTTCCTGGCGGTGCTGTTCGGCGGGGCCATGGCCGGGCTGGGCGGCGCCTTCCTGTCGATGGACTACACGCCGATGTGGGCGGAGAATATGACGTCGGGACGCGGCTGGATCGCGCTGGCGCTGGTGGTCTTCGCCACCTGGAAGCCGGCGCGCGCCATGCTGGGCGCCTGGCTGTTCGGCGGCGTCACCATCCTGCAACTGCACATTCAGGGGCTGGGCATCGACGTGCCGTCGCAGCTCTTGGCGATGCTGCCGTATCTCGCTACCGTTCTGGTTCTGGTGCTGATTTCGCGGGACGTCGCCCGCATCCGCCTGAACGCGCCGGCCTGTCTGGGAAAACTGTTTCATCCCGATGCTTGACGCGTCGTTTTGAAATCGAAACAACCCCTATATCTAAAGACACTGAAGAACAAGGAGCGTCGACGTGAACAGAAGGACGATGGGCAAGGCGGTGCTGGGCCTGGCCGGTGCCGCGGTCGCGCTGAGCGTGGGCATGGGGTCCGCCTTCGCGCAGGAGAAGCTGAAGGTCGGATTCGTCTATGTCGGCCCGGTCAGCGACCACGGCTACAGCTACCAGCACGATCAGGGCCGTCTGGCCGTGGAGAAGGCGCTGGGCGATAAGGTCACCACCACCTTCGTCGAGAATGTGCCGGAAGGCGCCGACGCGGAGCGCGTGATCGAGCAACTGGCCTCCAGCGGCCACAAGCTGATCTTCACCACGTCCTTCGGCTTCATGAACCCGACGCTGAAGGTGGCCAAGCGCCATCCCGACGTGAAGTTCGAGCACGCCACCGGCTACAAGCGCGCCGAGAACGTCGCCACCTATTCGGGCCGCTTCTATGAGGCCCGCACGGTGGTCGGCGCCATCGCCGGCAAGATGACCAAGTCGAACATCATCGGCTATATCGGCTCCTACCCGATTCCCGAGGTGGTCAGCGGCATCAACGCCTTCACCATCGCGCTGCGCGAGCAAAACCCGAAGGCCGAGGTTCGCGTGGTCTGGGTCAACAGCTGGTACGATCCCGGCAAGGAAGCCGAGGCCGCCAAGGCTCTGGCCGACCAGGGTGCCGACATCATCGTCCAGCACACCGACAGCCCGGCCCCGATCCAGACCGCGCAGGAGCGCGGGCTGTGGTCGGTCGGCCAGTCGTCGGACATGACCCGCTTCGGTCCGAAGTCGCACCTGACCGCGATCGTCGAGGACTGGAACGGCTATTATGTCGACCGCGTCAAGGCGGTGCTGGACGGCACCTGGAAGCCGATCGACACCTGGGGCGGCATCAAGTCCGGCATGGTCGAACTGGCTCCCTACAACCCGGCCATCCCGGCCGATGTCGTGAAGCTGGCCGACCAGATCAAGGCCGACATCGTGTCGGGCAAGCGCCACTCCTTCCAGGGCCCGGTCAAGGATCAGTCCGGCAAGGTCGTGATCCCGGAAGGCAAGTCCGCCACCGACGAGCAGATCCTGAAGATGGACTGGTACGTCGAAGGCGTGCAGGGCAAGGTTCCGAAGTAAGCGCTGCGATCCCATGCGGCGGACCGGGGGTGGAAGCCTCCGGTCCGCCCGTGGGGATCGGCGATGTGGGGAGGTGGGCGATGGACGGAAGCAGCCTCTACGACCGCGATTTCTACGCCTGGGCGAACGAACAGGCCGCCCTGCTGCGGGCCGGCAAGCTCGACGCGGCGGACATCGAGCACATCGCCGAGGAGATCGAGAGCATGGGGCGGAGCGAGAAGCGTGAACTGGTCAACCGCTTGGTCGTTCTGCTCCTTCACCTGCTGAAATGGCGCTATCAGGCGCCGTTGCGTGGCAACAGCTGGCGCCTCAGCATTGAGGAGCAGCGCTATCGGCTTGCCGCCCATTTGCGCGACAATCCGAGCCTCAAGTCATCGCTTGGGGAGTCCGTCGAGGACGCATACCGGCTTTCGTTGATTGCGGCCGAACGCGAAACCGGCATTTCGCGCCGAGTCTTTCCGGCGGAATGCCCGTGGAGCTTCGCCGACATGATGGACGAGTCGTTCTGGCCGGACGCCTGAGCGGCGTCTCCCGACGCCGTCTCGCTCTACAGATACTCGCCCAGCAGCCGCAGGAACGGTCGGGCTTCCTGCAGGACCAGGGTGGTCTGGTGGAACAGGTCCTCAGGCGAGGCGTGGTGTTCCAGGCGGATTTCCGAGAACAGGATGATCTTCTGCCCGCCCTGGACGATGAAGCGGACATGCGGCAGCCCTTCGATCCCGCGCAGGACCGCCAGCAGGGCGCGGCGGCGCTCCGGGGCCTGGGCGGTGTAGGGCACATGACCCACATCGGCCCAGATCTGGCAGATCGACCCGCCGCCGTCCTCCGGTCCCCCTTCCTCTGGCCCCTCATGACGGACGGCGACGTTGAAGGGTAGGCCGTCGGCCATGAAGGTCAGCTTGCAGGGGCGGGGCGGCTTGGCGATGCCCAGCACGCCTTCCGGCGTCACCTCGATCGAACCGGGGTTGATCGGCAGGGCGCCGTCCGGCACTTCGGCCAGCGATTGAATGGTCTTCAGATCGGGAACGGACAAGGCGGCACGCTCGGCTTCTGGGTCGACGGAAACGACAGCATGGGCGCTGGCCGCTAAAATTCTGTAAAGGCTCGGAACGCACGGCTAGAATGGCTGTTCGCTGTGGTCTGAAAATACGAAGAAAGCAGGCGATGTCCGCCATCGATACCGTCGTCGTCCCCATCCACCGTGCCGGCTGGCCCTTCATCGCCGGATTCGCCGTGGTTTCCCTGATCCTCGGTCTCGCCGTCTGGGCGCCGCTCGGCTGGATCGGCCTGGTGCTCACCCTGTGGTGCGCCTATTTCTTCCGCGATCCCGACCGGGTGACGCCGACGCGGCCCGGCCTGTTGGTCAGTCCGGCCGACGGACGCGTCACCATGATCGTCCAGGCCGTGCCGCCGAAGGAGTTGGGCATGGGCGACAAGGCGCTGACCCGGATCAGCGTCTTCCTCAACGTCTTCAACGTCCACGTCAACCGCGTGCCGGCCGACGGCACCATCGTGGCGGCGGAATACCACAAGGGCACCTTCGTCAACGCCGCGCTGGACAAGGCGAGCGACGAGAATGAACGCATGGCCTTCCGCCATCGCCTGCCGGACGGGCGCGAGATCGCCTATGTCCAGATCGCCGGGCTGGTGGCGCGCCGCATCCTGTGGTGGGTGAAGGCCGGGCAGGAGGTGAAGGCAGGCGAGCGCTTCGGCCTTATCCGCTTCGGCAGCCGCACCGACATCTATCTTCCCGACGGCGTCGCCCCGCTGGTCTGCGTCGGCCAGACCGCCATCGGCGGCGAGACGATCCTGGCCGACCTGAACGGCACCGAACCGCAACGGCAGGGGGACGTGCGGCGATGAAACGACCGCCCGTCTTCCGCCAGCAAATCTTCCGCCCGCACCGGGCCCGCCGTCCCGGCCGGCCGCATCCACGGCTGAAAGGGCTGTCGATCAACCACCTGTTGCCGAACGTCCTGACGGTGCTGGCGCTCTGCTCCGGCCTGACGGCGATCCGATTCGCCATGCAGGGGCGGTGGGAGCCGGCGGTCATCGCCATCGTCATTGCAGCCATCCTGGACGCGCTGGACGGCCGCATCGCCCGTCTGCTGAACGGACAGAGCAAATTCGGGGCGGAGTTGGACAGCCTGTCCGACGCCATCAGCTTCGGCGTCGCCCCGGCCTTCATGATGTATCTGTGGGGGCTGAACGGGGCGGGCAGCCTGGGCTGGATCGCCGCCATGGCCTATGCCGTGTGCTGTGCGTTGCGTCTGGCGCGCTTCAACTCGCGTCTCGGCGTGGTCGATCTGCCGCCCTGGGCCTACAACTACTTCACCGGCGTACCGGCGCCGGCCGGTGCCGGCCTCGTGCTGCTGCCGATGATCCTGGGGTTCGAGATCGGGCCGCAATATCCCGGCCATCCGGCGGTCATCGTGCCGTGGACGCTGCTGATCGGCGGGCTGATGGTCAGCACCCTGCCGACCTTTTCCTTCAAGGGCGCGCGGGTTCCGGCCCATTGGGTGGTACCGGCGCTGGCTGGCGTTGGCCTGCTGGCCGCGATGATGGTCAGCCAGCCCTGGTGGACGCTGTCCATCGTCGGCACCGTCTATCTGGTCAGCCTGCCATTCTCCATCGTCCAGTTCCGCAAGCTGCAGCGTGCCGCGGAACTGATGCGAACGGAGATCGAGGAACCGGCTCCCGAGTCGCAGTATCCCGAGCCGCCGGAGTCGCAGGCCACCGAAGCCACGGCCCCCGGGAGTGAGCCAGGGAAGCCGGTCTGACCGGCTTCCCGTTTTCTCATTCCGCCGCAGCCAGTTCCGCCACCAGTTCGGCCGCCGATCCGGTGGCGGCCAGTTCGGCTACGGTAACCCGCGCCACCATCGGGATCTGTCCCAGGCAGCGGCCGATGTGGTCGGTCTCCGCCTGCGGCAGGTCGCCGACCTCCATGGCGATGGCGAGCGTATCGTCGGTCAGCCGGCTGTGCAGGGCCAGCGGGACCAGCCCGCGCTTGGCGACATATTCGAGGATGCGAGGCAGGGTGCCGGGATCGGCGTCGGCGACCAGGGAAAAGGCGACGCGGCGACCGGGCGCGGTAACGCGGGCATCCGAAGCGGATGCGACAGTGGTGTTCATGGTCTTAGACATGGCGTGATCGGGCCTTCAGACGGTTCTGCGGAGTGGACGAGCGAAATCCCCGGCTCTCAAAGGAGAACCGGGCCGCTAATTCGCAGAATGCCGTCGAAGCGATGCACGATCATGGACAGGAGCCTAAGCGGCCTGTCGCCGACAGTCAACAGGGGTGAACTCGCCGAACGGTTGGGCGCGTCGCGTTCGGGGAGTGCCGGAGGAGCACCATTCCCCCTTGGTGGTGGCAAGCGGTCACGTTCGAGCCGGACAGGAACAAAGTCCACGGGACGCCGTTCCGGTCACGCTTGTCCGTCACAAATGCTCCACCAGAAGGGAGAAGGCCATGCTCGGCACTATTCTGCTCATCGTTCTGATTCTGCTGCTTCTCGGTGCCGTTCCGGCCTGGCCGCACAGCCGCGGTTGGGGCTATGGTCCCAGCGGCATCCTCGGCGTGCTGCTGATCGTCCTGATCGTTCTGCTGCTGATGGGCCGGATCTGATCCCCAGCCTGTCTGTCTGATGCTATTTGCCAGATGTGCGGCGGGGCCGGCGGAGCGCAAACATCAGCCATCCGACCGGCCCCAGCATCAGCACCATCACCAACCAGCCGGCGCGTGGCCCGAAGGGGCATCGCGAGCCGGCCGGCGGACGCCAGCCGCCGCCACGGCGCGACAGCGCCACATGCAGAAGCGGCAGCCCATAGAGGGCGAACAGGACCAGCCAGGGAATCCAGGCCCCAGGAGTCCAGGCGGAGAGATCGGCGTTCATCGACCGACGATAGCATCATTCCCAGACCTGTTGCGACCGATCGTCACGTCATGATACGGGCGCATGCAGTCTCGGTTGCGTTCTGCACAGAGCAACGAGGTTGAAGCCGACAGGGACTTTCCGCTAGGGTCGTCGGCGAGTTCGTCCGAAGGGCCTAGCCATGGCACTGGAAATCGAGCGGCGCTTTCTGGTCCGCAAGGATGTCCGGCATCTCTGCCGGGATGGCGTCCGAATCCTCCAGGGATACCTGCCGTCCGACGGCGCCAGCACGGTCCGCGTCCGCATTGCGGAGGACCGCGCCACACTGACCATCAAATCGCTGAAGCGGGGCGCTTGCCGGGATGAGGTGGAACACCCGCTGGCACTGGATTTCGCCTGTCAGCTCCTGCTCCATGGCTGCGAAGGGCGGGTGATCGAAAAGACGCGCTACCGCCACTGCCAGGACGGGCTGTGCTGGGAGATCGACGTCTTCCATGGGGATAATGCCGGGCTGGTGATCGCGGAGGTCGAGTTGGACTCTCCCGACCAGATGGTGCCGCTGCCGGACTGGATCGGTGCGGAGGTCACCACCCTGCGCGCCTACGGCAACTCCGCCCTGTCCCGCGCACCGATCCGGCGCTGGTCGGCCGCTGCGGCCTGACGGCGTGGAGGTCGGGCGTGCGGCTCCGCTGCCGCACGCCTCCTCAAAAAATCAGGATCGAAAAATCAGGCTGTCCGTACCTTGTTCAGGAAGCCCTGGACCTCGCCGCGCAGGCGGTCGGCCTGGGTGGCCAGCGTGCGGCTGGCGGTCAGGACCGCATCGGCGGCGCCGCCGGTCTTGGTGGCGGCGGTGGTCACCTCGGCGATGTTGCGCATCACCTGCTGGGTGCCTTCGGCCGCCTGCTGGACATTCTGGGCGATTTCGCGGGTTGCGCTGCCCTGCTGCTCCATCTCATGAGCGATGTCAGTGACGGTTCCGCTGATGGCGGTCACGGCTTCGGAGATGGTGCGGATGGCGTCCACCGCGCTGGTGGTGGCGGTCTGCATCTCCGCGACCTGGGCGGAGATCTCCTCGGTCGCCTTGGCGGTCTGGCCGGCGAGGTTCTTCACCTCGGTCGCCACCACGGCGAAACCCTTGCCGGCTTCACCGGCGCGGGCCGCCTCGATGGTCGCGTTGAGCGCCAGCAGGTTGGTCTGCTCGGCGATCTCGCCGATCAGGCCGACGACCTGACCGATCCGCTCGGCGGCGAGCGACAGCCCTTCGACGATGCTGTTGGTCTGCACCGCCTTGTCGGCGGCACCCGACGCGGTGGCGGAACTGGCGTTGAGCTGGCGGGAGATCTCGGCGATGGACGCAGACAGCTCCTCCGCCGCCGCCGCGACCGTCTGTACGTTGGCGGTGGCCTGCTGCGAGGCCGTGGCGACCGCGGTGGACTTCGCGGTGGTCAGCGCCGCGTCGGACGACATCTCCTGCGCATCCCGGCCCAGCGAGTTGGCCGATTCGGTCAGCGACATGACCACGCCCGACACCGCCTGTTCGAAGCCGTTGGCGAACTCGTTCATCGTGCGGCGGCGGTCGGCGTCGATCTGGATGCGCATCTCCTCCCGCTCTCGTTCCATCCGCCGCATCTCCAGGGCGTTGTCCTTGAAGATGGTCATGGCGGCGGCCATGTTGCGCAGCTCGTCCTTGCGGTCGCTGCCGGGGACGTCGACCGTCAGGTCTCCTTCGGCCAGCCGGCCCATGGCGCCGGTCATGGCGTGCAACGGGTGGGTGATGGCACGGTCGATGATCCAGGCCATCAGCACGCCGAGGATCAGCGCCACGGCGGCCCCCACGGCGATCACCATCCCGGCGCTTGCGCGTCCGGCTTCGCGGTCGTCGCGCTGCAGGCTGACCAGCCGGCCGACCTGGCCGCTAACCGTGGCGGACGCCTTGGCCATCGCCGCCGATGCCTCGTGCTGCTTGGCGACGGCGGACGACAGCGAGGCGAATTCCGAGTCGAAGGCCCGCGCGGCCTCGGTGATGGCGGCGATCAGCGCACGCCCTTCCTGGTCGACCAGAACGGCGCCGGCCTGTTCTGCAAGCCCCAGGATCTCCTTCACCGCGGTGTCGACCATGGCCTTGGCGTCGGCCGTGCCGGTCAGCAGGAAATCGCGCTGGCCCAGCATCGCGGATTGGGCGCCCTGCACCAGCCGCATCGCCAGACCGCGCAGCATCACCGCCTCGTTCACCTCGCTCTGGGCGTATTTGGAGGCCTCGCTCAGGGCCTCGGTCACCATCGCCTGATTCTGCTGCAACTCCACCGCGCGCTCCTGCACGCCGCGCGCGGCCTCGTCGAGCCCGGTGGCCACCCCCGCCTCGGTGAGCGCCGCGACGCCCTTGCCGCGCAGGGCCTTGACGGTATCGTGATAGGCGCGGGCATCGCCGGCGATCCGGGCGGCGAGTTCCTCGTCATTGGTGCCGACGAGGTCCTTGGCGACGGTGTCGGTGGTCTCCACCAGTTCGTCCAGCGCCGCCACGATGCGGTCGGCCAGCGCCTCGTCGGTGTTGCGGCGGAGTTCGCTCTGCTGGCGCCGGACTTCCAGAACCCGTTCGATCACACGGTTCGCGCGCTCGGCCGTGTCCATGCTGTGGCGCAGCTCGGTATCGGCGCCGCGCTTGCTGGCCATGTTCAGGTCATAGCGTTCGGACTGCTGCTTGCCGATCTTTTCGGCGATCTCACGCAGCGCGCGGGCGCGCGTTTCCATGCTGGCGGTGCGGGCGTGCGCCTCGCCGTCCTGTGCGACGAAATTGGCGAAGGCGCCACGGTAGCCGTCGATGCCGGACAGAACCTCGTCCAGCAGACGCCGGCCCTCGCCCTCGGTCAGGGCGGCGCGGGTTTCCTGCGCTTCGCTCTGCAGGGCGTCCAGCATTCCCGGAACATTGGCCGCGGCCTTGGCATCGCGTTCGGTGACGAAGCGCGCCTCCTCCAGCCGGACCGACTTCAGCCGGGTGTCGAGGTCGGCGGTGTGTGACGCCAAATCGACCCGCTCGGCATAGGTGCTCAGGCTGTTCCAGCCGACGAACGCCACGCCCACGGTCAGCAGCAGCACGGCGGCGAAGCCAAGCGCGATCCGCGTTCCGATCGTCATGGATTTTGGACTCCCCGATGGCATCGCCTGTGCGGCGACCCTTTTCTCCCGATCATTGGGACGATTGAACCACAGCTCGGTTAACGTCCGGTTTGATTCAGGTCAGGAAACCCACTTATTTCAGAAGCGGTCGGGCATCCACGAGGGTGCGCCGCAAAATATGCGCTGCAACCGGTCGATCATCTTTTCTTCACCATGAAGCAAACCGGCTCTCCACAATGAACGAGCGCTTGTATGGCCTGTGAACAGACTGGCGAAGGCGGCGCCCCCCAGGCGGATCGGCGGTTCAATGACTTGCTCCATTTCGGAGATATTTCCCCTGCATTGAGCAACCTCAAGGTGATACTTCCTGCGGTTACCGTGATTTAAATTATCTTTTATCTCAAAAGTGGCAGATTCCGACAGGCCGGCGGGATAGCCCCGGGCCTCCAGCGACAGCGCTATATCGAGCGGGCGGATCAGCCACTCCTCGCGCATTTCCAGCGTCACGCCGTCTCCGGCCATCAGCGCCAGCGTGTCATCGGGGCCGCCGCGCCAGGTCACCCGGTCGACCTGGGCGCGGAATCCGGCCAGCAGTGCCATGGCGGGCTCCAGCGCCCGCGGCGAGGGCAGGCAGGCATCAGCGACGGCAAGCCGCCGGTCCTGCGGCGGCGTCACCGCGATATAGCCGTCGTCGTTGCGGAAGAGGTCGGCCGGTTCGCCATCGGGGCAGAGGGCGAGCGTCCACAGTGCCTCCGTCCGTTCCGGCAGGCCGTTCTGCTCCGCCAGCATCGGCCGGCGGAGCATCGCCAATGGCGCGGCATCGAGCGGATCCGCGGGCAGGATGGAGGCTGCGGTCGTCCCGGCTTGTGCGAAGGCCATCGGCGGGGCGCTCCAGCGGCAGGTAACGCCGCCGCGGCCGAAGCCGAGTCGCTGGTAAAAGGGTAGGGTTGCCGGGCAGAGGAC
Source organism: Azospirillum sp. TSO5 (assembly GCF_003116065.1). Lineage (NCBI taxonomy): Bacteria > Pseudomonadati > Pseudomonadota > Alphaproteobacteria > Rhodospirillales > Azospirillaceae > Azospirillum > Azospirillum sp. TSO5. Next base: position 44,423 of record NZ_LGQY01000029.1, read on the forward strand.
CGAAAGCGCCGCCCCGGCATTCCGCCCTTCCATCATCAGGGCCCGCATCAATGCGCTGCCATGACCGGCGCCGCGCAGGGACGGGTCGACCGCCACCATGGCGATGGCCTGCACCGGAACCGGGCGTCCGCCGAACCACTGGTCCATCATCCAGTGCGCGGCACAGGCGGCCAGTACGGTTCCCGTGGCTCGTGGAACTCTCAGAACGCGGATGCTGTCGATGCCGAACAGCCCGGCATAGCGGTCGAACAGATCGCGCGACAGCCCGAAACCGAGCCGCGCGAGGCGTGCGACGTCGCTCAGTTCGTCCGGATGGGCCGGGCCATACCCGTGATGTGGAGCGGGGAGGGAGACGGCCGTCCTCCGATCATTCGGCGGCGGGCGGGACCGCGGCGACGCGGGTCGGGATCAGCGCGGCGAGGATGCGCGACTGCTCGTCCAGGCGGCCTTCCATACGGCTGATGCGTTCGCCCTGATTGTGGACGGTGACCTGCAGGTCTTTGAGGCGGTGGTCCATGCCATCAAGGCGCTGGTCGACGCCATCAAGCCGCTGCTCTACCCGGTCGAGGCGCTGTTCCACCTTGTCGAGACGCTGTTCTACACGATCAAGGCGCTGTTCCACCCGCTCGAACTTCCCGTCGAAGTGGGTCTTCAGATCCAGGATCGCGTTCAGAATTTCGGCATTGTTCGACATGCACGCCTCCGCAGGAATGATAGCGCAACAGCGCGGGCGGCGACAAGGTAAGCGGAGAGTGCCGACGCATGGAAGAAACGTCACTCAAGCGTGCGAATTTTCCGCGCTGCTCAACCTTGCCGCTGCCCATCCGGCGGCTTCGCTCACCACATCGCTGGCGTCCTCCCGCAGAGCCTCGGCCACCGGTCGCAACGCCGGATCGCCGCTGTTGCCGATGGCGACCAGCACGTTGCGGACAAAGCGGTCGCGGCCGATGCGCTTGATGGGGGAGCCGCTGAACACCTGCCGGAAACCGGCATCGTCCAGTTGCGCCAAGTCGGCCAGCCGCGGCGCGGTCAACTCGGCCCGCGGCAGGAAGGCGGGTTCGCTGGTCGCGCGGGCGAACTTGTTCCAGGGGCAGGCGGCGAGGCAATCGTCACAGCCATAGATGCGGTTGCCCATCAGCGGCTTGAGATCGTCGGGGATCGGCCCCTTATGCTCGATGGTCAGATAGCTGATGCAGCGCCGGGCGTCGATCTGGTAGGGCGCCGGGAAGGCGGCGGTCGGGCAGGCGGTCTGGCAACGGTCGCAGGAGCCGCAGCGGTCGCGGGCCGGCGGGTCCGGCGGCAACTCCAGCGTCGTGTAGATCTCGCCCAGGAACAGCCAGGAGCCATGGTCGCGCGACACCAGATTGGTGTGCTTGCCCTGCCAGCCGAGCCCGGCCTGCGCCGCCAACGGCTTTTCCATCACCGGGGCGGTGTCGACGAACACCTTAACCCCCGCCTTGGTCTGGTGGGCGAGCCATTGGGCCAGCGTCTTCAGCCGCCCCTTGACCAAGTCATGATAGTCCCGGTTGCGGGCATAGACGGAGACGACGCCGCGGTCGGGATGGTCCGCCAACCGGCGCGGATCGTCGTGCGGGGCGTAGCTGGTGCCCAGCGCGATGACGGTGCGCGCTTCGTCCCACAGCGATTGCGGATGGCTGCGCTGGTCGCTGCGTTCGTCCATCCATCCCATGTCGCCGTGCCGCCCCTCGGCAACGAACTGGGCGAGACGCTCGCGCGCCTCCGGTCCCAGCGCGGCGGGGGCGAATCCCACCGCGTCGAATCCCACCGCCAGCGCACGGTCGCGGATGGCGTCGCGCAGCCGCGCCGGGTCGGCGGACGCCAGCGGGGCGGGCTTAGCCGCGGCCACGATAGGTCTGGACGTCCTGCGACGGGATCCAGACGCCCTTCGGCGGTTCGCCGGTCTGGAAGAAGACGTCGATGGGGATGCCGCCGCGCGGATACCAATAGCCGCCGATGCGCAGCCACACCGGCGACAGTTCGTCCACCAGACGCTTGCCGATGCCCACCGTGCAGGCCTCGTGGAAGGCGCCGTGGTTGCGGAAGCTGGTCAGGAACAGTTTCAGCGACTTCGATTCCACCAGCCAGTCACCGGGCACATAGTCGATGACCAGATGGGCGAAATCGGGCTGGCCGGTGATCGGGCAGAGCGAGGTGAACTCCGGCGCGGTGAAGCGCACGCAGTAGGGGGTGCCTGGATTAGGGTTCGGCACCCGCTCCAGCACCGCCTCCTCCGGGGTCTTGGGCTGGACGGTGGAGCCGCCGAGCTGGGTCAGGCCGGCATAGATGTTCTCAGTCATCGGTCTTTTCCTCTTCCACCCGGTCCTTCTTGGGCGGATCGCTGTCTTTGCCCGCCTTCGGCTGGCGGCCTTGCTTCGGCGGCTTGCCGGGCTTGGCGATGGGATCGACGGTCGCCTCGATGTCGCCCTCGTTCATGCGGGCTTCCATCGCGCTGGCGACCTCCTCGAAGTTGCCGTCCTCGATGGCCTGCCGCATCGTCCGCATCACGTCCTGGTAGTAATGCAGGTTGTGCCAGGTCAGCAGCATCGGCCCCAGCATCTCGTCCGCCTTGAACAGATGATGCAGATAGCCCCGGCTGTAGCTGCGGCAAGCGGGGCAGGTGCAGTCGGCGTCGAGCGGGCGCTCGTCATGGGCGTGCCGGGCGTTGCGGATGTTGATGGTGCCGCGGCGGACGAAGGCCTGTCCGGTGCGGCCCGAGCGGGTCGGCATCACGCAGTCGAACATGTCGACACCGCGCCGCACCGCGCCGATCAGGTCGCTCGGCCGGCCGACGCCCATCAGGTAGCGCGGGCGGTCCTTGACCATCAGCGGTTCGGTGAAGTCCAGCACGCGGAACATCGTCTCCTGGCCCTCGCCGACCGCCAGCCCGCCGATGGCGTAGCCGTCGAAGCCGATGTCGCTCAGGGCGGCGACGCTCTCCGCCCGCTGCTCCGGATAGACGCTGCCCTGGACAATGCCGAACAGGCCGTAGCCCGGCCGCTCGACGAAGGCGTCCTTGCTGCGGCGTGCCCAGCGCATCGACAGGCGCATGGAGGATTCGGCCTGCGCCTCGGTCGCCGGGAAGGGCGTGCATTCGTCCAGGCACATGGTGATGTTGCTGTCCAGCATGTGCTGGATCTGGATCGAGCGTTCCGGCGTCAGATGGTGGAGGCTGCCGTCCAGGTGCGATTTGAAGGTGACGCCTTCCTCCGACATGGTGCGCAGGTCGGACAGGCTCATCACCTGGAAGCCGCCGCTGTCGGTCAGGATCGGCTTGTTCCAGTTCATGAAGCGGTGCAGGCCGCCCAGTTGCGCCACCCGCTCCGCCGTCGGGCGCAGCATCAGGTGATAGGTGTTGCCGAGCAGGATTTCCGCGCCGGTCGAGGCCACCGCGTCGGTGGTCATCGCCTTCACCGTCGCCGCGGTACCGACCGGCATGAAGGCCGGCGTCTCGATGGTGCCGTGGGCGGTGGTCACGCGGCCGCGCCGCGCCCGCCCGTCGGTCGCCAGAAGGTCAAAGCCGATGCCGGTCATGATGGGTCCGTCCTGTGCAGCAGCGAGGCGTCGCCGTAGCTGAAGAAGCGATAGTTGGTGTTGATGGCATGTTGATAGGCCGCCCGCATGCGGTCATAGCCGGCGAAGGCGCAGACCAACATGAACAGGGTCGATTTCGGCAGGTGGAAGTTGGTCCACAAGAGATCGACGATGCGGAAGCGGTAGCCGGGGGTGATGAAGATGTCGGTATCGCCGCTGAAGGGGACCAGCGTCCCGTCAGGCCGCCCGGCCGTCTCCAGGATGCGTAGCGCCGTGGTGCCGACCGAGACGATGCGGCCACCGGCCTTGCGCGTCTCGTTTACCGCGGCAGCGGTCTCCGGAGAGATCTCGCCCCACTCGCTGTGCATCTTGTGGTCGGCGATGTCGTCGACCTTCACCGGCAGGAAGGTGCCGGCGCCGACATGCAGGGTGACCGGCACCCGCCGCACCCCGCGTTCGTCCAGCGCCGCCAGCAACTCCGGCGTGAAATGCAACCCGGCGGTGGGGGCGGCGACGGCGCCCTCGCGGGCGGCGAAGACGGTCTGGTAGTCGGCGTTGTCGCCCTCGTCGGCCTTGCGGCGGATGTAGGGCGGCAGCGGCATCCGGCCATGGCGGTGCAGCGCCTCCATCAGTTCCGCCCCGCCGGCGGAGAAGCGCAGCCGCACCTCCATGCCGTCCTTGGCGGTGACCTCGGCGCTGAAATCATCCGCTATGACGATGGTGTCGCCGGGCTTAAGCCGCTTGCCGGGTTTGGAGAAGGTCGCCCATTCCCGCTCGCCCAGCCGTTTGTGCAGCGTGATCTCCACCGCCACCTCGCCGCGCCGGCCGTCGAGCCGGGCGGGAATCACGCGGGTGTCGTTGACGACCATCAGGTCGCCCGGCTGCAACAGCGTCGGCAGGTCCCGCACGATGAAGTCGCGCAAGGTCGAACCCACCTCCAGCAGGCGGGCGGCGTCACGCGGCCGGACGGGATGCTCGGCGATCCGGTCGGGCGGCAGGTCGAAGTCGAAATCGGCGGTCTTCATGGGAGGGGCAAGCTATAGACTGAAGTGCGGGCGGATGGGAAGGGTTTGGGGTGTGCCAATCCTATGCCCCCTCCCCATCCCTCCCCCGCTGCGCGGGAGAGGGGGCAGGAGCTTTGCAGGAGTGCGGCGGCAGTTCCCTCTCCCGCGTTAGCGGGGGAGGGCTAGGGAGGGGGCATCGGCGCCCCCACTCCCATCACTCCGCCTGCGGCAACCCCTGCGCCGCCAGCGCCGCGCTCTGCCGCGCCGCCAGTTCGTTCACATCGAAGTCGCGGATCAGCCCCTGGAACATCTGGTACCAGTTCAACTCCGCCTTCAGATGCAGGAAGACCGAGCCCAGCCCCACCGCGGCGCGGTCCATGAAGACGAACTCGCGCGGGATCTCGACACCGCCGACGCGGCGCAACTCCGCATGGACCTTGCCGGCGGTCTCGCGCCCGTAATGGCCGCCGTTGGTCTCCTCGATCTTGCGCTGGCGATCCTCCATGATCGGGGCATAGACGAAGCGCGCCCAGATGTTCAGAACGTCGACCAGCTCGTTCGACGGGTTGACGAAGCCCCAGGTGCGGTAGGCCTCCACCGCCTGCTCGCGGTTCTCGGTGCGCAGGGCGTTGTAGAGGTCGATCACGCCCTTGACGAAGCTGGGCTTGAAGACGCGGATACAGCCGAAATCCAGCAGGTTGATCGAGCGGTCGGGCCGGACCGTGTAATTGCCCAGGTGCGGGTCGCCGTGGATGACCCCGTAATTGTAGAAGGGCACGTACCAGGCGCGGAACATGTTCATCGCCAACTCGTCGCGCGCTTCCGGATGCTCGGCGACGAAGTCCAGGATCTTGCGGCCATGCACCCAGCCCATGGTCAGCAGCCGCTTGCTCGACAGCTCCGGCACCACGTCCGGCACATGGACGCCGGGCGTGCCGGCCAGCATGGATTGATACAGGCGGGTGTGCTTGGCCTCGCGTTCGTAATCCAGCTCCTCGCGCAGGCGGGCGCCGATCTCCTTCTGGATCTGGCGGGTGGAGATGGCGCTGTCGGTGCGCTCGAAGATCGCGAAGATCAGGCCCAACTGCCGCAGGTCGGCCTCCACCGCCGAGGCCATGTCGGGATATTGCAGTTTGCAGGCAAGCTCCCGCCCATCCAGGCCGACGGCCTTGTGGACCTGCCCCAGCGACGCGGCGGCGGCGGCCGTGTGTTCGAAGCTGCGGAACCGCGACTGCCAGTTGGGACCAAGCTCGCTCGCCATCCGCCGCTTGACGAAGGGCCAGCCCATCGACGGCGCGTCGGCCTGTAGCTGGGCCAGTTCCTGGGTGTATTCCTTCGGCAGGGCGTCGGGGATGGTGGAGAGGATCTGCGCCACCTTCATCAGCGGCCCTTTCAGCCCGCCGAGCGCCGCCCGCAGTTCGGCCGCGTGGCGTTCCCGCTCCACGCGGATTCCCAGCACGCGCTCACCCGCCAGCCGCGCGGCCAGCCCGCCAACGGCGGTGCCGACCCGCGCATATCGCGCGACCCGCCCGCCCCATGTGTTCTCATCGTGTTCCGGCATGCCCCACAAGGTGGGTTCGGCCCCGGCAAAAGGCCAGCCCTCCCCCGATTGGACGGGCGATCGAACCTCCCAAAATGGTGCCGCGCCGCAGCATGCGATTTTCTTGACAGCTCTGTGAAAGGGGAGCAGGCTTCGTCTTACAGTAATCAACGCCGAGGTGAAGTGAGCGAGCATCGGAAACGCCTTACCGTTCAAGCAGATGGCTTGGACGGAACAGTAGAGACCGATACCAGGGAGGGTGAGTAAGATCATGACTCCACCGGCGCTTACGTGATAATGCCGAACTATTCGGCCGACATAGCTCAGTTTTATCTCGCCTGATTGGCGACACCATTTGGGCCGTTGATGCCCGATGCGAAAGCCCTCGCCCCAGTTCGGAGCGAGGGCTTTTGTTTTGCGCGGAGTCTTCCGATGCGAGGTTCGCCAAGCTCCGGGCAATACGTTGCAAACGATACTGTTTGCGCCTGAAACCAAATCCCGCTATCCACGGACACGAACGGTGCGGCAGGACGTCGCAGCCCGGCGCACGCACCCGTTACGCAAAATCGGGGATGGGGAGGATCGCATGGGGCGTTTTCTAAGGCCTTTCACGCTGGCGGCCTTGCTTGCCACGACGGCGTTGTCAGCGGCGGCACATTCCGCACAGGCGCAGACCACCCAGCCGGTGCGCATCGGCGTGCTGGCGGATGAGGCGGGCTTCGCGTCCGACATCGGCGGCGCGGGCGCGGTGCTCGCCACCCGGATGGCGGTGGAGGATTTCGGCGGCAGCGTGCTCGGCCGGCCGGTGGAGGTGCTGTCCGCCGACATGCAGAACAAGCCGGACGTGGCGTCCAACATCGTGCGCAGCTGGTTCGACCGCGAAGGCGTCGACATGGTGACCGACATCCCGGTCTCCTCGGTCGCGCTGGCGGTGCAGGCTGTCGCGCGCGAGAAGAAAAAGGTGCTGATGATCAGCGCCGCGACGACGACCGAGCTGACCAACGCCCAGTGCTCCCCCTACAGCATCCATTGGGCCGACGATACCGCGTCGCTGGCGGTCGGCACCACCAAGGCGGTGGTGCAGTCGGGCGGCACCAGCTGGTACTTCATCACCGCCGATTTCGCCTTCGGATCCGCCATGGAGAAGGCGGCGACCGAGGCGATCAAACAGGCTGGCGGCACCGTGGTCGGCGGCGTGCGTCACCCGATGGGCACCAGCGATTTCGGCTCCTACCTGCTCAGCGCCCAGGGCAGCGGCGCCAAGGTGGTGGCGCTCGCCAATGTCGGCGCGGAGACCATCGGCACCATCAAGCAGGCCGGCGAGTTCGGTCTGACCCAGTCCGGCCAGCGGCTGGTCGGCTACATCGTCTTCATCACCGACATCCACTCGCTGGGTCTCGACCTCGCCAAGGGGCTGTATGTCACCAGCGGCTTCTATTGGGACAAGAATGACCAGACGCGGGCCTGGGCCAAGCGCTTCTTCGACCGTCACGGCAAGATGCCGACCAAGGAGCAGGCCAATACCTACCTCGCCACCCTGCATTGGCTGAAGGGCGTCAAGGCGGCGGGCACCACCGATGCCGAGGCGGTCACCGCCGCTATGAAGGCGATGCCGACCGATTATTTCGGCACCCCCGGCAGCATCCGTAAGGACGGCCGTGTGCTGTACGATCTGGAGTTGTATCAGGTGAAGGCCCCGGCGGAGAGCAAGGCGCCGTGGGACTATTACAAGCAGGTCCGCAGCATCCCGGCATCGGAGGCCTTCCTGCCGATCGAGTCCAGCACCTGTCCCTTCGTGAAGGCCAAGTGAGGTTTGTGAAAGCCAAGTGATTGGCGCAGATGTGACCTGCGGGTCGCCGCCGGCGGAATCCGAGTCGAGAAGGGTTCCCGCCGGACGGCGATCCGGGTTACACTCCGCTCTTTAGGCACGGCGGGGACGGTACGTGGATCTACAGGTGCAAAGCGAACGGCAGAACGACACCGGACGGTTGCGTTCGTCGGCGCTGGTGCGCCCGGTCTTCGCCGCGCTGGACCTCGGCACCAACAATTGCCGCCTGCTGATCGCCAAATCGGCGCCGGGCGGCTTCCGCGTCATCGACGCCTTTTCCCGCATCGTCCGCCTGGGTGAAGGCCTGAGCCGCAACGACCACCTGTCGGAGCCTGCGATGGAGCGCACCATCGCGGCGCTTCGCGTCTGCGGCTCCAAGATCGAGCGTCGCGGCTGCACCGCCGTGCGCGCCGTCGGGACCGAGGCCTGCCGCCGCGCCGCCAACGGCGCCGCTTTCGTCGAGGCGGTGGAGCGCGAGACCGGCATCCCGCTGGAAATCATCTCCAGCCAGGAAGAGGGTCGGCTGGCGCTGGCCGGCTGCGCCGCGCTGCTGGAGCCGACCCATCCCTATGCCATCGTCTTCGACATCGGCGGCGGCTCCACCGAACTGATGTGGCTGCAGGTGGAGAAGGGCAGGGCGCCGCGCCTGCTCGACCAGACCTCGATCCGCTGCGGCGTCATCGGGCTGACCGAGGAATATGGCGGCCCCGACGTCACCCGCGTCAACTACACCCAGATGGTGGAGGCGGTGGCCGACGCCATCGCCCCGTTCGAGGCGCGCAACCGCATCCAGAGCCGCGTTGCCGCCGGCAAGGTGCAGATGCTCGGCACCTCCGGCACGGTGACGACGCTGGCCGGCGTGCATCTGGGGCTCTGCCGTTATGACCGGCGGGCGGTGGACGGCAGCTATCTGCGGGTGGACCATGCCCGCGCGGTGATCGACCATCTGGTCGCCCAGGATTTCGACGGCCGCGCCCGCCATCCCTGCATCGGCCAGGACCGCGCCGATCTGGTGGTCGCCGGCTGCGCCGTTCTGGACGCGCTGTGCGACGTCTGGCCGGTGGAGCGGCTGCGCATCGCCGACCGCGGCTTGCGCGAAGGAATTCTGGTGGACCTGATCGGGGCCGCCGGCGAATAAACCGGTCGACGCGACCGGATAGATGATCGGGCAGGAGGGGAAAGGCTCCCCGCCTGCGCCGGATGACCGAGGAACTGCAGCGATCATGACCGAAAAGACTCCGTCGACGCGCCCGGGTGGGCGCCGTGCCACGGTCCGTGTGAAGACCGCCGGCAAGCGCACGGAATCCTCCAAGCGCTGGCTGGAGCGCCACCTGAACGACCCCTATGTGGCCGAAGCGACCAAGCGCGGCTACCGCTCGCGCGCTGCGTTCAAGCTGCTGCAGCTGGACGAGAAGTTCCGCCTGCTCGGCCCCGGCAAGCGTGTGGTCGATCTGGGTGCCGCCCCCGGCGGCTGGACCCAGATCGCGGTGGAGAAGGTGCAGACCGCCAAGGATGGCTGGAAGGTCGTCGGGCTGGACATCCTGCCGATGGACCCGGTCCCCGGCGCCACCACCATGCAGGCCGACTTCCTGGAGGAAGGCGCCGCCGAGGCGTTGAAGGAAGCGCTGGGCGGCCCGGCCGATCTGGTGTTGAGCGACATGGCCGCCCCCACCACCGGGCACCAGCAGACCGACCATCTTCGCATCATGGGTCTGGCCGAGGCTGCTTACGATTTCGCCGAGGAGGTGCTGGCCCCCGGCGGCGCCTTCGTCGCCAAGCTGTTCCAGGGCGGGGCGGAACGCTCGCTGCTCGACCGGCTGCGGCGCGACTTCGCCGTGGTCAAGCACGCCAAGCCGCCGGCCAGCCGCGCCGAATCGTCGGAGACCTATGTGGTCGCCACCGGCTTCCGCGGCGGCAAGGCCGAGGACTGATCCATTTCACCCTCCCGAAGCGGGAGGGGACCTCTTTTCGCACTTGCATAACAGATGCTGTGTGCGCACGGGTTCACAAGCCCATGGTCTTGTGTATAAGTGCGCCACGTTTATCTTCCGGGAGATTCACACATGGCGCGCGACACCAAAATCCGCGAAGCCCTGACCTTCGACGACGTGCTGCTGGTTCCGGCCGAAAGCTCGGTCCTGCCGAACGACGTGGACACCCGGACAAGATTGACTAAGACCATCGAGCTGGGCATCCCGCTGATGTCCTCGGCGATGGACACGGTGACCGAGAGCCGTCTCGCCATCGCCATGGCCCAGGCCGGCGGCATCGGCGTCGTCCACCGCAACCTGACCATCGAGCAGCAGGCCGAAGAGGTCCGCAAGGTCAAGCGGTTCGAGTCGGGCATGGTCGTCAACCCGATCACCATCACGCCGAACGCGACGCTGGCCGACGCCCTGCAGCTGATGGCCGACTATCGCATCTCCGGCATCCCGGTGGTGGAAAGCCGCGACCAGCTCGGCAGCGGCAAGCTGGTCGGCATGCTGACCAACCGCGACGTCCGCTTCGCCACCGATCCCAAGCAGCCGGTCAGCGAGCTGATGACCAAGGAGCTGGTGACCGTCCGCGAGGGCGTCAGCCAGGAGGAAGGCAAGCGCCTGCTCCACCAGCACCGCATCGAGAAGCTGCTGGTCGTCGACGAGGATTACCGCTGCATCGGCCTCGTCACCGTCAAGGACATCGAGAAGGCGCAGGCCTATCCGAACGCCTGCAAGGACGGCAAGGGCCGCCTGCGCGTCGCCGCCGCCACCGGTACCGGCAATGACGGTCTGGCTCGTGCGGAGGCTCTGTTCGATGCCGGCGTAGACGTGCTGGTGGTCGACACCGCGCACGGCCACTCCGCCAAGGTGCTGGAGCAGGTCCGCGCCGCCCGCGCCATGTCGAGCTACACCCAGGTCATCGCCGGCAACGTCGCCACCGCGGAAGCGGCCAAGGCGCTGATCGACGCCGGTGTGGACGCCGTCAAGGTCGGCATCGGTCCGGGCTCCATCTGCACCACCCGCATCATCGCCGGCGTCGGAGTGCCGCAGCTGACCGCGGTCATGGATGTGGTGGACGAGTGCGAGAAGCATGGCATCCCGGTGATCGCCGACGGCGGCATCAAGTATTCGGGCGATCTGGCCAAGGCCATCGCCGGCGGCGCCAGCGTCGCCATGCTGGGCAGCCTGTTCGCCGGCACCGACGAAAGCCCGGGCGAGGTCATCCTGTTCCAGGGCCGCTCCTACAAGAGCTATCGCGGCATGGGCTCGGTCGGCGCCATGGCGCGCGGTTCGGCGGACCGTTACTTCCAGCAGGAGGTTTCGACCATGAAGCTGGTGCCGGAAGGCGTCGAAGGCCGCGTTCCCTACAAGGGTCCGGTGTCGGCGGTCATCCACCAGCTGGTCGGCGGCCTGCGCGCGGCCATGGGCTACACCGGCAGCGCCTCCATCGCCGAGATGCGCGAGAAGTGCCAGTTCGTCCGCATCACCAACGCGGGTCTGCGCGAAAGCCACGTCCACGACATCACCATCACCAACGAGTCGCCGAACTACCGGCAGGGGTGAGGTGAAGTTGGGGGTAGGCGTCGGCTGACGAATGCCCCCTCCCTAACCCTCCCCCGCCTCGCGGGAGAGGGGACTGCCGCGACTTCGCGAATCAAATCACGCTGACAAGCGTTCTACCCCCTCCACCGCTGAAAAGCGGGGGAGGGATGGGGAGGGGGCAACCCACGCAGCAACTCACCCTGCCGCGCCAACTCCCTCCGCCACCAGCTTCCAAGGCTGCCACCCGCCCAGCCGCACGCCGACGGCGAGGCTGGTGAAGGGAATCCGTAGCTCGATATCCCGCGGCTGGAAGAAGGTCAGCCGTTCCGGCTCCCCCTTCTCGTCGAACTCCAGCCGGGCGCCCTTCGGCTCGGGCGCGTACTCGTCGCTCATCACCTGCCAGATTTCCAGGTCGCTGCCGTGGTTGGTGATCTTGTACTGGCCGCAGCGCCAGGTCGCCGATTCGCCGACGCTGCCCTCCACCACCTTCTTGTCGCCCTCCATCCGCACGTCGCCGATCCCGGCGGCCTCGCCCTTCATCGACGGCCCCTGCCGCTCGGCACGGAAGCCCAGCCGCAGCCACGCCGAGCGGCTGTGCGGGATCAGCCGGCGCACGGTGCGCGCGTCCTCGGCCGCGAAATGGTCGGGGTCGTCGTAGAGGATGCGGTCCAGCGCGGCGGCGACGATCATGCGGTCGTCGATGCGCAGGTCCGGCAGATAGGCTTTGCTCATTAGGCCAGCGGACTCCGAAGGGTGTGCCCGTCAGTATATAGGGACTTGCCCTCGCAGTCGCCCGATGCGCTATCCTGCGCGGCCCTTCTTCGGAAGACCCCGATTCGTCATGAGACGCGCCATGCAGGACCTGTTCGACACGCCGCCCGATCCCCGCAGCATCGCCGTCGATGCGCTGACGCCGGACCAGGCCGCGGCGGAGCTGGCGGCACTGGCCGCCGAGATCGCCCATCATGACCGGCTCTACCACCAGCAGGACCAGCCGGAGATCTCCGACGCCGACTATGACGCGCTGGTCCGCCGCAACCTCGCCGTCGAAGCGCGTTTTCCAGACTTGCGGCGTGCCGATTCGCCCAGCCTGCGCGTCGGCGCCGCCCCGGCCGCCGGCTTCGGCAAGGTCCGTCACGCTGTCCCGATGCTGTCGCTGGGAAACGCCTTCGCGCCGGAGGATGTGGCGGAGTTCGATGCCCGCGTCCGCCGCTTCCTCGGCCTGTCCGACGATGCGCCGCTGACCTTCGTCGCGGAACCGAAGATCGACGGCCTGTCCTGCTCGCTGCGCTACGAGAGGGGCGAACTGGTGCTGGCCGCCACCCGCGGCGACGGGGCGGAGGGCGAGAACGTCACCGCCAACGTCCGCACCATCCGCGACGTGCCGCACCGCCTGCCGGTGCCCTTCCCCGATGTGCTGGAGGTCCGCGGCGAGGTCTATATGAGCCGCGACGACTTCCTGGCGATGAACGCCGCCCGTGCGGAGAAGGGCGAGCAGCTGTTCGCCAACCCGCGCAACGCGGCGGCCGGCAGCCTGCGCCAGCTTGACCCTTCCATCACCGCGTCCCGACCGCTCTGCTTCTTCGGCTATGCGCTGGGCGAGGTGTCGGAACCGATCGCAGAGACTCAATGGGGCATTCGCGAGCGGCTGAAGGGCTGGGGCTTCCAGCTGAACCGGCCGGCGGAGCTGTGCGACGGCAAGGACAAGCTGCTGGCCTATTACGAGGGCATCGGCCGGCGGCGTGCCGGCCTTCCCTTCGACATCGACGGCGTCGTGTACAAGGTCGACAGCCTGGAACTCCAGCAGCGGCTTGGCTTCGTCAGCCGGGCGCCGCGCTGGGCCATCGCCCACAAGTTCCCGGCCGAGCAGGCTCAGACCCGGCTGAAAGCCATCACCATTCAGGTCGGTCGCACCGGCGCGCTTACTCCGGTGGCCGAGTTGGAGGACATCACCGTCGGCGGCGTCGTCGTCAGCCGCGCCACCCTGCACAACGAGGACGAGATCGCCCGCAAGGACATCCGCGTCGGCGACCTCGTGGTGGTCCAACGGGCCGGCGACGTCATTCCGCAGGTGGTGGAGGTGGTGCTGTCCCAGCGCCCGGCCGACTCCGTCCCCTATGTCGCGCCGGAGACCTGCCCGGTCTGCGGCAGCCTCGCCATCCGCGAGGCGGGTGAGGTGGTGCGCCGCTGCACCGGCGGCCTGATCTGTGCCGCCCAGGCCAAGGAGCGACTCCGCCATTTCGTCTCGCGCGACGCCTTCGACATCGAAGGGTTGGGCGAAAAGATCATCGAGGAGTTCTGGGACGAGGGCTTCATCAAGTCGCCGGTGGATATTTTCACCCTGGAGGGCCGTGTCGAACTGATCGGCCGGCCGGGCTGGAAGGAGAAGTCGGTCCAGAACCTGTTCAAGGCGATCGAGCAGCGCCGAAACGGCATCGACCTGCACCGGCTGATCTACGCGCTCGGCATCCGCCATGTCGGCGAAGTAACGGCCAAGTCTCTGGCCCGCCAGTACAAGACCATGCCAGGCTGGGTCGATGGCATGCTGGCCGCGGAACGGGCGATGCCCGGCCAGGACTGGCGCGACCTGCACGAATTGAAGGGCGTTGGCCGCGCCACCGCCGACGCCATCATCGGCTGGTTTGCCGATCCGGAATGCGGCGCGAAGCTGGACTTCTATGCTGGCAAAGATGGGGCCGGCAACGATGCGCTTCGGCTGGAGACCATCATCGCCTCGTTGGGGATCAAGGGCGTCAAGAAGCCGGCGGCACAGGCGCTCGCTGAACGCTACGGCACCTTGGCCGAGTGGCGGGCGGCGATGGAGCGTGCGGCCGGGCAGGCGCCGGGTCAGCCCTGGCTCGATCTGGTCGCCACTCCCGATGTGGGCGAGGTCGCGGCGGAGGAACTGGCCGGCTTCTTCGCCGAAGAGCGCAACCTCGCCATCGTCCACGGCCTGATGGAAAGACTGACCGTGCTGGAGGCCGAGGTGCCGAAGGCCAGCAACTCCCCCATCGCCGGCAAGACGGTGGTCTTCACCGGGACGCTGGAGCGGATGACCCGGTCGGAGGCGAAGGCGCGCGCCGAGTCGCTGGGCGCCAAGGTGGCGGGCTCCGTCTCCGGCAAGACCGACTATCTGGTCGCCGGAGCCGACGCCGGCAGCAAGGCGGCCAAGGCCAAGGACCTGGGCGTCGAGATCCTGACCGAGGACGAATGGCTGGCCAGGATCGGCGGCTGACCTGATCCCGAGTCCCACGTTCGCCAAAATGTCGCATCCCCGTTCGGTCGGATTGACGGACGGGGATGGGGGGAGTGAAATCAGACAACGCTTATAGGAAAAGCGAAACCTGCCGGGCAGGTGGCCCGACCCTCCAGCGGAGGGCGGTGCCGACGGGCGGTCAACGCCCGCACCCGCCCACCCGGCGCCGAGCAAACGGGGGACGAAGGAAACGCCATGGGGCCAATTCAGTGGTCGCGCTGGATGAGCGTGGGCAACGACGCGTTGGACGAGGATCACCGCGTCCTGATCGCCATCGTCAACAAGCTGTATGACGAGGCCAACCGCCAGGACCCCGCCCTCATCGAAGCCATCCTCAACGAACTGATCGCCTACACCCGTCATCATTTCGCGGAGGAGGAGGCGCAGATGGAGCGGCGGAACTATCCGACCTTCGCCGCGCACAAGGCCCTGCACGACCGGCTGACCCAACAGGTCGAAAGCTACCGCGACGATTTCCGCGCCGATGGCGGCCGGATCAGTGGCGAGGAGGTGTTCCTGTTCTGCTCCGACTGGCTGGGCAAGCACATCCTGAAGGAAGACACCCGCTTCGGCGAGTATGCCGGCAATGAGGCGGAGATGGCGGTGGCGGAGTAGGGGAGAATGGTCCGTATCCCATCCGCCTAAGGTTTTAGGTAAAGAAAATTACCTAAAATACTGAAACAACTCACAATTCCTGCAGGCCATCCGAAATTGCGCGCGGCGCCCGCTCCGAGAGGGGAGGGCGCTTTTCTTTTGCGTGACTCACCATGTCGGCAGGGGAGGGGAGTTGCGTGCAAAGAAAAAGCCCTCCCCGGTGGGGGAGGGCAGGGGCAGACATTCAGGAAAGACGGTGGCGATCAGGCGACAGCCAGTTGCTCCAGGCCGCGGCGTGCGACCGGCAGCGACACCGCCGTCTCGTAACGCCAGGCGCTGCGGTCGGCGAACAGAGCGCGCAGCAGCTGGTTGTTCAGCGCGTGGCCGGAGCGCACGCCGTGGAAATGACCGACGATCGGCGCACCGGCCAGATACAGGTCGCCGACGGCGTCCAGGATCTTGTGGCGGACGAACTCGTCCTTGAAGCGCAGCCCCTCGGCGTTCATCACCGTGTCGCCGGAGATGACCACCGCGTTGTCCAGCGAGCCGCCGCGGGCGAGGCCCATCTTGCGCAGCCCCTCGACCTCGTGCAGGAAGCCGAAAGTGCGGGCGCGGCTGATCTCGTCCTTGAAGCTCTCCGGGTCGATCTCCAGCGCGCGGGCCTGACGGGAAATGGCGGCGCTGTCGAAGTCGATCTCGAAGCTGTAGCTGGTGGCGTCGTCGGGCGTGAAGGAGGCGCTCTTGACGCCGTCGCCGATGACGACCGGCTTCAGGATGCGGATGATGCGGCGGGGCGACTTCTGCACGGCGATGCCGGCCTGCTCGATGGCGGCGACGAAGGGGGCGGCACTGCCGTCCATGATCGGCACCTCGATGCCGTCCAGCGACACGATGGCGTTGTCGATGCCGCAGCCGGCCAGCGCGGACATCAGATGCTCGATCGTGCCGACGGTGGTGCCATGCTCGTTGCCGATCACGGTGCACAGGCGGGTGTCGACCACCGTGTCCCAGCGCGCCGGAATGACGGCGGCGGCGCCACGAAGATCGGTACGCAGGAAGGTGATCCCGGAATTCGCATCGGCCGGCGAAATCGTCAGCGTGACGATGACGCCCGAATGCAGCCCGACGCCGGCGATGGTCACCGACTTCTTCAGGGTCTGCTGGAACATTCCGTCCGCGTTGCTGCGATTGTTGGCCACGATGTCTTTTCCATCTTGGTCGTGAAGGAGAGGTTCCCAGCAATGCCGCGCCGCAAGATCTTTGAAGATCATCACGTCGGCGGCGTTCGCTTTCGACCATGCTGATAGGTAACACCCGAGGTTGGAAATCGGCAAATCACTCATTGTTACCGTTTGTTGCAGGGCAAAAGTGGTGCGCAATACAAGCAATCAGCTTGGCCCTACGTGAAAGAGGCAACAAAAAATCCCCGGAGACGCACGAGGGCGCCGCCGGGGTCCGAAAGGTTCGGTCAGGTTGTGGAGCCGCCGGCGCCGCGATTAGGAAACTGCGGCGACGGCGGTTATCTCCGGCTTTCGCCGGGATCGGCCGGCCGCCGGAAAGGGTCCGGCGGCCAAGATCGGTTCACGTCCGGGCGGGTCCGTCCGCTCAGTTGGCCTGACGGCGCAGGAAGGCCGGGATGTCCAGCTCCTCCTGCTCACCCGGCTTGGCATCCACACGCGGGGCCGGAGCCTGCGGCTGCGGAGCGGCCGGATAGCCCGGAGCCTGCTGCGGAGCGCTCTGCTGCGGCGGGTAGACCGGCTGCTGCTGCGGGGCCGCGGGATACTGGCCTGCCGGGTAGCCCTGGTGGGGAGCCTGCGGCTGCTGCGGATAGGCCGGCTGCTGCTGCGGATAGCTCTGGGGCGCGGGCTGATAGGCCTGCGGAGCCTGCTGCGGCTGGTAGGCCTGGGGGGCCGGCTGATGCACGGGCTGGGGCGCCGGCGGGTGCGCCGGTTCGGACTTGCGGCCGAGGCCGGTCACCAGACCGAACAGGAAGTTGCCCTTGCGGGCCGGCGCCGGTTCCGGCGCGGGGGCCGGGGCCGGACCGACGGACAGGCCACCCGGGTGCTGCTGATGACCCTGCGGGGCATGGTGGTGCTGCGGCGCGGCCATCGGCGCGGGCTGCTGCGGCTGATGCTGCTGCGGCTGCTGGTGACCCTGCATCTGCGGCGCCTGGGGGGCGTGCTGCTGGGGAGCCGGCTGCTGCGGGGTCGACAGCGGCGCGGCGCCGACGGTCATCGGCTGGCGCGGGGCATCGGCCGGCTTTGGGGCGAAGAAGTGGCCGCCCTGGTTCTCGCCATGCAGCGGACCGGCCGACGGCTTCGGCGCCTCCGCATGCTGCTGGGCGGCCTGCGGGTGGGCCGGCTGCTGCTGGGCCGGGTCGTGCTGGATGGCGGCGGCACCGGCGGTGACCGGCTGCGGGGTGCGCAGACCGATGGCGGCGCTGGGAATGGGCGAACCGGGCGCGCCGGCCGGGGCAGCCGGGGCGCCGGTCAGGTTGCCGGGAGCGGCCGGCTTCTTGGCGCGGTCGCCGGGGACCAGCGACAGGTTGACCGGATGCAGGGTGCGCGGGTTGCTCATCGCCGCGGCGTCGATGCCGGTGGCGACGACCGACACGCGCATCACGCCGTCCAGCGAGCTGTCGAAGGTCGAGCCGAAGATGATGTTGGCGTCGGGATCGACCTCGTCACGGACGCGGTTGGCCGCCTCGTCGACCTCGAACAGGGTCATGTCGTAGCCGCCGGTGATGTTGATGAGGACGCCGCGGGCACCCTTCATCGACACGTCGTCCAGCAGCGGGTTGGAGATGGCGGCCTCGGCGGCCTCGATGGCGCGGCGCTCGCCGCCGGCCTCGCCGGTGCCCATCATCGCCTTGCCCATCTCGGTCATCACGGACCGGATGTCGGCGAAATCCAGGTTGATCAGGCCGGGCATCACCATCAGGTCGGTGACGCCGCGCACGCCCGAATGCAGAACGTCGTCGGCCATCTTGAAGGCGTCCGCGAAGGTCGTCTTCTCGTTGGCGATGCGGAACAGGTTCTGGTTCGGGATGATGATGAGGGTGTCGACATACTGCTGCAGTTCGGCGATGCCGCCTTCCGCCAGCCGCATGCGGTGACCACCCTCGAAATGGAAGGGCTTGGTGACGACGCCGACGGTCAGGATGCCGCGCTCGCGGGCCGCGCGCGCGATGACCGGTGCCGCACCGGTGCCGGTGCCGCCGCCCATGCCGGCGGTGATGAACACCATGTTGGAGCCTTCGAGATACTGGACGATCTCGTCGATCTGCTCCTCGGCCGACGCGCGGCCGACATCCGGCTTGGAGCCGGCGCCCAGGCCGCGGGTGGTGCCGGTGCCGAGCTGGATGCGCTTCTCGCACAAGGAACCCTTCAGCGCCTGCGCGTCGGTGTTGCCGACGACGAAGTCAACGCCTTCCAGGTTCGACTTGATCATGTTGTTGACGGCATTGCCGCCGGCGCCGCCGACGCCGAACACGGTGATGCGCGGCTTCAACTCGGGCTCAATCTGGGGGATGGTCACGTTGATCATTCTATTCAGGCCTCCACAACCTGTTTTCGTTGGGTTTGATGTTTGATATGCCGCGACCGGCGCCCGGTTGTGTCCGGTGTCTGTCCGATCGGGAATCGGTGAATGGCGGCGGCGGGGAGAGTCATCTACAGATTCTCCCGCAGCCACAGGCCAACGCGGCCGAGGAGCCCGGTTGACGCGACCGCCTCTTGGCCGGTCACCATCAGCTCCGTCGGATTGCGGACGGCATGTAGGAGAAGGCCCGCCACCGTCGAGAAGGCCGGTCCGCCATGCGCCTCGTTGAGGCCGGCGATCCGGGTGGGACGGGCGATGCGGACCTGCTTGTCCAGGATGGGGGCGGCCATGTCGCGCGTGTTGGGCAGCTGGCTGGCGCCGCCGGTCAGCACGACGCGCCGACCGACCAGCTTGGAATGGCCCGACTGCTCGATGGCGCTGCGCACCTCTTCGAAGATCTCTTCCATCCGGGCCTGGATGATGCTGACCAGGAAGGAGCGCGGGTGGCTGGCGGTGCCGCTGCCGCTGCGCTCGTCCTCACCGATCTGCGGCACCTCGATCATCTCGCGCTCGTCGGCCGGGTTCACCCGGGCGCTGCCGTAGAGCACCTTCAGCCGTTCGGCATGGGACAGCGGCGTGGTCAGGCCGTGGGCGATGTCGTTGGTGACGTGGCGTCCGCCGAGCGGCACGAAGCCGGTCCACACCAGATTGCCCTCGGCGAAGATCGAGATTGTGGTGCCGCCGCCGCCGATGTCGACGCAGGCGGCTCCCATCTCCATCTCGTCCTCCACCAGACAGGCGAGGCCCGAGGCGAAGGGGCTGACCACGACGGATTCGATGTTCAGGTGGCAGCGGGCGACGCAGGCGCCCAGCGTGAGAATGGCGCCCTTGGCCGCCGTGACCACATGCAGCTGGGTGCCCAGCGTATGGCCGCTCATCCCCTTGGGATCGCGGATGCCGCGGATGCCGTCCAGGGTGAAGCTCAGCGGGATGGTGTGGATCAGCGCCTGATCGGGGCCGGCCTGCAGGGTGCGGGCGTGGGCCATGGCACGGCGGATGTCGCCTTCCGTCACCTCCTGGCCCGAAACGGGGACGGTGGCGGTGAAGGCGTGGGAGCGGGGGTTGCCCATCGACAGGTTGACGACGACGTCGTGCACCGTCTCGCCGGCCATCTGTTCGGCGGCATGCACGGCGGCGCCGATCGAGGTCTCCGCCGCCTCCATGTCGATGATGGTCCCGGCGCGGATGCCCGTGGCGATCTGGTGGCCGACGCCGATCACGCGGAGGGAGCCGGGTTCCTCCATCCGCGCGATGACGCAGCACACCTTCGTCGAGCCGACGTCCAGCGCCGTGACGATCCCGCCACGGGCCGGCCGCTTCGGCTTCTTGGCACCGTTGAATCCCATCCCGAACATGCCCCCCAAGACTTACCCTCTACCCTTGTCTGCCGGCGATAAGCACTTCCCCACAAGAGCTTGCCGCCGACCGGCCTTATGACTTCTTGCCGTTCTTCTTCTTCGTATCATCGTCCCAGCCCGGAAGCTGGGCGGTGGACGAGGTCTGGATCGCAGCGCGGTCCTGCAGGCGCATGTCGATGGCGACGATGTCGCGGTCCAGCACCCGGCTGGCCGTCTGCATCTGCTCCAGCTGGCGCAGGGCGCGGCGCAAGTCGGCGGTGCCTTCCGGCAGCTTCACCGTCACGCCGTTGCTGAGCTGCAGGTTCCAGCGGCGGTCGCTGATCCAGCTGGCCGAGGACAGCATCGGCGCGATGGTCGGCGCACCGTCCAGCGCCGACAGCAGGGTGTGGACCTGCTGCGGGGCGTTGGCGCCGATCACCTGCGGCAGCGTCTCGATCCGCTGGTTGCCGCGGCGCGCCAGTTCCGCCGCGTCGGCCAGCGGGCGGCCGGCGCGGTCGATGACGGTGAACTGGCGGTCATGCTGCCAGATCGCCATCGGCTGGCGTTCGGAAAGCTGGATATAGAGGAAACCGGGCAGACGCCGCTCGATGGAGGCCGACGACACCCAGGGCAGCTCCTCCAGCCGCTGCTTGGCGTCGGCCAGATCGATCGACAGGATCGGCTCGCCCCGGCGCATGCCCAGCGCGTCGAGCACGGCGTCGCGTTCCGTCTCGCTGCGGCCGACCACCAGGATCTCCGACAGGCGGAAGCCCAGGTCGCCGGTCAGCCGGATGACGCTGTCCTGCGCCGCCTCCAGCGTGTCGGCCAGAGTGCCGCGCTTCCAGGCGGAGCCGGCGGCGGCGGTCAGCCCCAGCACCGGCACCAGCAGCAGCGCCGCCTTGACGGCGGAGCGGGTCCAGCGCGGCCAGGCGCGGCGCCGCTTGCCTTTCTGCGCCGACGCAGCCATGGCGCGCGGCGGGGTCGGCATCTCGTCCCGGGCGCGCGCACCGGCGGCGGCGGCGCGAAAATCCGGGTCGGCCATCAGGCGAGCTGACATGCGGCGTTCTCCACGAGCCAGCCGACCAGCGCGCCGTAGGTGATCCCCACATGCGCGGCCTGTTCGGGCACCAGCGACAGGGGCGTCATGCCCGGCTGGTTGTTGATCTCCAGGAAGTACAGACCGTCCGTTCCCGGCCGGCTGTCATCCCAGCGGAAGTCGCTGCGCGACACGCCCCGGCAGCCCAGGGTGTGGTGCGCAAGCACCGCCAGCCGCTTCGCCTCCTCCGCCACCGCCTCGGGAACCGCGGCGGGGATGGTGTGGACGGCGTGGCCGGTGCTGTATTTCGCGGTGTAGTCGTAGACCTGAGCCTGAAAGACGATCTCGGTCACCGCCAAAGCGCGGTCACCCATGACGCCCACGGTCAGCTCGCGACCGGGGATGAACTCCTCGATCAGTGCACGTTCGCCAAAGGTCCACGCATCACCGACCGGGCTGTTCTGCCCCTCGCGGACCAGGGTTACGCCAACGGTCGAGCCTTCGTCCACAGGCTTGACGATATAGGGCGCCGGCATGGGGTGGGTGCCGCCGGTGATCTCCCCGCGGGACAGGACCATGCCTTTGGGGGAGCGGATGCCGACGGTGTCCAGCACCCGCTTGGTCATCGCCTTGTCCATGGCGATGGCGGCGGCCTGGACGCCCGAATGGGTGTAGGGCAGGCCGAGGAACTCCAGCACGCCCTGGATCGTCCCGTCCTCGCCGCCGCGGCCGTGCAGGGCGTTGAACACCACGTCGGGGCGCGGGTTGCTCAGGGCCTGCATCAACCCGCCCAGGTCGCGCTGCACGTCGACGGCGGTGACGCGGTAGCCTTCCTCCTCCAGCGCCCTGGCGACGCCGGCCCCGCTGACCAGCGACACCTCGCGCTCGGCCGACCAGCCGCCCATCAGGACGGCGACATGCTTCTTGTGGGCGTGGAGCAGGGCTTCGGTCATTGGGCGGCTCCTTCGGCGGCGGGAACGCCGATGCGCTTGATTTCCCACTCCAGCGTCACGCCGCTGGTCTCGAACACGCGGCGGCGGACCTCCTCGCCCAGCGCTTCCAGCTGGGCGGCGGTGGCCGTGCCGTTGTTGATCAGGAAGTTGCAGTGCTTTTCCGACACCTGGGCGTCGCCGATGGACAGACCTCGGCAGCCGGCCCTGTCGATCAACTCCCAGGCTTTATGGCCTTCCGGATTCTTGAAGGTCGAACCGCCGGTGCGGGAGCGGACGGGCTGGCTGTCGGCGCGCTTGTCGGAGATCTCGGCCATGCGGCGCGCGATCTCCAGCGGGTTGCCGGGCTCGCCGCGCAGGACGGCGCCGGTGAAGATGCAGTCTTCCGGTACCGCGCTGTGGCGGTAGGTGAAGCCCATGCCGGCATGGCTGAACTCCAGCCGCCGGCCGTCGTGCGCCACAGCGGTGGCGGAGACCAGCACGTCGGCCAGCTCGCGGCCATAGGCGCCGCCGTTCATGCGCAGGGCGCCGCCGATGGTGCCGGGAATGCCGGAGAGGAACTCCAGCCCGGCGATCCCGGCGTCGCGGGCGACCATGGCGACATTCAGGTCGAGCGCCGCCGCACCGGCGGTCAGCGTCATCTCATTTGCCGCGATGTCGGTGAAGCCCCGACCGAGCCGGATGGTGACGCCCGGCACGCCGCCGTCCCGCACCAGCAGGTTGGAGGCGACGCCGATCACCGTCACCGGCACCTCGGCCGGCAGGGCGGCCAGGAAGTCGGCGAGGTCGTCGGCGTCGGCCGGGCGGAACATCACCTCGGCCGGGCCGCCGACGCGGAACCACGTCACCGGCGCCAGCGAAGCGTCGGCGGTCAGCCGGCCGCGCACGGCGGGCATCCGTGACATCAGATGGCCGTTGGGCAGGTGGCCGTCAGCCGGGCTCATGCGGGGCGCTGCCGTCATCGGGTCGCGCCATAGAGCGACGACAGCTCGCCCGGCAGGGCGTTCGCCCACTGGGTGATGTTGCCGGCGCCCAGGCAGACGACGAAGTCGCCGGGCCGCGCCATCTCGCGCACGACCTGCGCCAGTTCCTGCTGGTTCTGCAGGGCGACGACATGGCGGTGGCCGTGCATGCGCAGGCCCTCCACCAGGCTGTCGCGGCTGACGCCTTCGATCGGCGTCTCACCGGCGGCATAGACGTCGGCGACGATCACGGCGTCGGCGTCGTTGAAGCAGGTGCAGAACTCCTCGAACAGGGCGGCGAGGCGGGAATAGCGGTGCGGCTGGACCACGGCGATGGTGCGGCCGGTGCCGGCGGTGCGCGCGGCCTTCAGCACTGCGGCGATCTCCACCGGGTGGTGGCCGTAATCGTCGATGACGGTGATGCCGTTGGCCTCGCCGGTCTTGGTGAAGCGGCGCTTCACGCCCTGGAACTTGGCCATGCTGTCGCGCATCACCACGTCGGGCAGGCCCATCTCGTTGCCGACCGCGAAGCAGGCCAGCGAGTTCTGGACATTGTGCGGCCCGTACATCGGCAGGCGCACGCCGGCGATGGCGCGGCTCTCTCCGGTGTGGCGGTCATAGATCAGCACGTCGTACTTGGCGCCGTCGGGACCCAGCTCCACGTTGACCGCGCGGATGTCGGCCTGCGGCGAGAAGCCGTAAGTGACGATGCGGCGATCCGACACGCGGGGGATCATCGCCTGCACCTCGGGATGGTCGATGCAGAGCGCGGCGAAGCCGTAGAAGGGGATGTTCTGGACGAAGCTGTCGAAGGCGGCCCGCGCGTTGTCGAAGGTGCCGTAGAAGTCCAGATGCTCCGGATCCATGTTGGTGACGACGGCGATGCAGGCCGGCAGCTTCACGAAGGTGCCGTCGCTCTCGTCCGCCTCCACCACCATCCAGTCGCCGGTGCCGAGCCGGGTGTTGGAGCCGTAGGCGTTGATGATGCCGCCGTTGATGACCGTGGGGTCGAGGTTGGCGTGCTCCAGCATATGGCCGACCATCGAGGTGGTCGTGGTCTTGCCATGGGTGCCGCCGATGGCGATGGCCCATTTCAGGCGCATCAGCTCGCCCAGCATCTCGGCGCGGCGGACCACCGGCACCAGGGCGGCGCGGGCGGCCACCACCTCCGGATTGTCGCGCTTAACGGCGGAGGAGACGACGACCACGGCGGCGCCGGCGATGTTCTCGCCGCGATGGCCGACGAACACCTTGATGCCCAGCTCGCGCAGGCGCTTGACGTTGGCGTTCTCGGCGAGGTCGGAGCCCTGGACGGTATAGCCCAGGTTCCGCAGCACCTCGGCGATGCCGCTCATGCCGATGCCGCCGATGCCGACGAAGTGGATGGTGCCGATCGAGAGGGGGAGGGCGCGCATGTCAGGCTTACTTTCCGCGGCGAAGCATCAGGCGAAGGGTGGCGTCGACCGCCTCATCGGACAGGTCGTCGGGGAGGGGCTGCGATCCGTGGATCATCGACAGGCGGTCACGCAGGAAGCCGCCTTCGGCGAGGAAGCGCGGCACCAGCGGGCAGCCCGGACGGTTGTACCAGCCGCCCTCGGTCCGAGTCATGTCCGCCGGCCAGTCCTGCAGCGGACGGGGCGTCGGTCGGGTCAGAGTCCTGGCTTTGATCATTCCGCGGCCCCCTTGGCGCTGGCGCCGGCGGCGGACCGCCGGGCGTTGTGGGATTGGTCGTGGTCGGTCAGGCTTGGATCGGTGTTGAAGGAATTGGTGCGGCCGGCCGGGCCGCCGTCCAGCATCGCCAGCACGGCGTCAGCCAGCGCGGTGGCGGCGTCGGCGGTGCCCCAGCCGTGGGCGGCCCGCGCCGATGCTGCGAGCGCCTGCGGGTCGGCCAGCAGGGAGGACAGCCGCTCGGCCAGGGCCTGGGCGGTGAAGGAGGGCTGCGGCACCAGCCAGGCGGCGCCGGCCTCGGCCAGATGGCGGGCGTTGGCGGTCTGGTGGTCGTCGGTGGCGTGCGGGTAGGGCACCAGGATCGCCGGACGGCCGACGCAGGTCAGCTCGGCAATCGTGGAGGCGCCGGCGCGGGTGACGGCGAGGTGGCAGGCGGCCAGCCGTTCCGGCACGTCGCGGAAGAAGGTCTGCAGCTCCAGCCGGGCGAGGCCCAGCGGTTCCAGCGCGTCGCGGGTGGCTTCCAGGTCTTCCGGGCGGCACTGCTGCGCCAGATGGATGCGGGCGCGCATCTCCTCCGGCAGCAGGGCGAGCGCCGCGGGGATCACCTCGGAAAAGACGCGGGCACCCTGGCTGCCGCCCATCACCAGCAGGCGGATCGGGCCGGCGGCGCCGGGCGCCTCGTAGGGGGAGAGGCGGCGGGCGGCGACCGCCGGACGGACGGGGTTGCCGGTGCGGACGATCTTGGCGCGCTGCGCCTCGCCCAGCTTCTCGATGTCGGAAAAGGCGACGGCGATGCGGCTGGCCCCGGCGATCAGCATCCGGTTGGCGCGGCCCAGCACGGCGTTCTGTTCGTGCAGCAGGGCCGGCAGCTTCGACTGGATGGCGGCATAGACGGTGGGCACGGACGGGTAGCCGCCGAAGCCGACAACCGCGGCGGGGTCGAGCCGGCGCATCAGCGCCCGCGCTTCCAGCAGGCCGAGACCCATCTGCAGGGCGGCCTTCAGCTTGCCGACGATGCCGGCGCCGGGCGAGGCGGCGCGGATGCGGTGAACCGGCACCTCCGGCAGATTCTCGCCGAAGGCATGGCCGCGCTTGTCGGTGACCAGCGTCACGGCGCGGCCGCGGGACAGCAGCTCGCGCGCCAGCGCTTCGGCCGGGAACATGTGTCCGCCGGTGCCGCCGGCGGCCAGCACGATCACTTTGTTGGCGTTCGCGTCGAGGGTCGTCGCGCTCAAGTCCGTCGGCCTCCTCATTCCAGGGGGCCGAAGCGTTTGCGTGTCAAAGCCAGAACCATGCCCATGCCGAACCCGAGAGCGAGCAGCGAGGAGCCGCCGTAAGAGATGAACGGCAGGGTCATGCCCTTGGTCGGCATAAGATGCAAGGACGAACCCATGTTGATCGCCGCCTGAAGCCCGAACTGGATCAGAAGACCGGCGGCGGCCAGCAGGACGAAGTAGTTGTTGTCGTTGAAGATGCGGGCGAATCCACGCAGCACGACAAAGGCGAACAGCACCACCAAGCCTAAGCAGAAAATCAACCCCAGCTCTTCGCCTGCGACGGCGAAGATGAAGTCGGCGTGGCTGTCGGGCAGGTAGAACTTGACCGTGCCCTGGCCGGGGCCGGTCCCCATCAGACCGCCGTTGGCGAAGGCCTCCAGCGAGCGGTTGACTTGGTAATTGTCGCCGGCATGCGGGTCGAGGAAGCGGTCGATGCGGCTGGTGACGTGCGGCAGCGTGTAATAGGCGCCGACGAGCCCGACGATACCCAAGCCGCCCAGCCCCATCACCAGCACGAGGTTCAGCCCCGCCAGGAAGAACTGGGTGAACCAGACGGCGGAGACGACGAAGGTCATGCCCAAATCGGGCTGCAGGATCAGGCCGACCATGGTGACGCCGTACAGCACCATCGACACCAGCGCGCCGGGGAAGCCCGGATTGGTGCGCGACAGCGAGAACAGCCAGGCCGCGACCACCGCGAAGGCCGGCTTCACGAACTCCGACGGCTGGATCGACAGGCCGGGGACATGGATCCAGCGGCGGGCGCCCTTGATCTCCACGCCGACCACCAGGGTGGCGTAGACCAGCACCACCGAGATCAGGAACACCCCCAGCGCCACCCGCCGCACACCGCGCGGGCTGAGCAGCGAGACGCCGACCATGATGATGATCGCCGGGATCAGCATCATCACGTGGCGTTCGACGAAATAGAAGGTGTCCTGGATGCCGATGCGCTCGGCCACCGGCGGGCTGGCCGCGGTGATCAAGACCGTGCCGAGGAACATCAGCAGGGCGACGGCGCCCAGCTGCCAGCGGTCGACGGTCCACCACCAGCGGCCGAAGATCGATTGGTCGGTGCGGTCGAAGGTGATCATGCAACGCCTCCGCTGGTACCGGTCCCGGTGTTCTCATGCGCGGAAACGATGTTCGCGACATAGGTCGCGAAGGCGTCGCCGCGCTTCTCGAAATTGGCGAACTGGTCCCACGACGCGCAGGCCGGCGACAGCAGCACGCAGGCGCCCGCCAGCCGCTCCGCCAGCGCCATTCCGGCCGCCTTCGCGGTCGCTACATCCAGCGTTCCGCAGCGTGTATAGGCAACGCCCTGCGCATCGAGCCATGCGGCGAATTGTTCCTGCGCCTCGCCGATCAGGAAGGCGTGGCGCACGCGGCCCATATAGCCCTCCAGCCCGTTCAGCCCGGTGTCCTTGGCCTGTCCGCCGAGGATCCAATAGATCGGATCGAAGGTCGCCAGCGCCTTTTCCGTGGCGTCGGCGTTGGTCGCCTTGCTGTCGTTGACGAAGCGCACACCCTCCAGCGTGCCGACCAGCTGCTGCCGGTGGGCGAGGCCGGGGAAGGTCGCCATCGCCGCGACGATGGCCGGCACCGGCAGGCCGGCGGCCTTGCAGGTGGCGAAGGCGGCGGCGGCATTCTGCCAGTTGTGGGCGCCCAGCAGGGTCGGCAGCGCCGACAGTTCCGCCACGCGCACCGCCTCGCCATCGGTATCGTCGACCAGCCAGCCGTCGGCGGCATAGACGCCGCCCGCCACCGGCCCCCGGGCCGAGATCGGCCACACGCGCTGGTCGCCAGCGGCGACGAGGCCGGCGTGGATCGTCCGGCAATGCTCGTCGTCCACCCCGATCACTGCGGTGCGCGGCCAGGTCTGGCGGTGGAAGATCAGCTTCTTGGCGGCGACATAGCCCTCCATCCCGCCATGGCGGGCGAGATGGTCGGGCGTGATATTCAGCAGGACCGCAATGTCGAAGGTGATGGAGTGGGTCAGCTCCAGCTGGTAGCTCGACATCTCCAGCACGCAGGTGTTGCCCGACCCGATGGGGTCGAAGGTCAGCACCGGCGTGCCGAGGTTGCCGCCCACGGCGGCCTTGCGCCCGGCGGCGGCCAGGATGTGGCCGACCAGCGTGGTGGTGGTCGATTTGCCGTTGGTGCCGGTGATGCCGATGAAGGCGCAGTCACGCTCCGCCCGGCCCAGCAGCTCGATGTCGCAGATCAGCTCGATCCCCAGCGCGCGGGCGCGCTCCGCCACCGGGTGCGGCTTGGGGAAGGTGTGGGGGATGCCGGGCGACCAGACGATGGTGGTCAGGTCCGACAGGTCGGCGGTGGCGAGATCGACGACGGCGAAGCCCTCCGCCTCCGCCGCGGCGCGGGAAGCGGGATTGTCGTCCCATACCCGCACCTCGGCGCCGCTGTCGCGCAATGCGCGGGCGGTGGCGAGACCGGACTTGCCCAGCCCCATCACCGCGACGGGCAACTCCTGCATATAGAACAGGTCGATCATCGCCGGTCCCCCCTCAGCGCAGCTTCAGCGTGGACAGGCCGACCAGCGCCAGAATCGAGGCGATGATCCAGAAGCGGATCACCACCGTCGGTTCGGCCCAGCCTTTCTTCTCGAAGTGATGGTGCAGCGGGGCCATGCGGAAGACCCGCTTGCCGGTCAGCTTGAAGGAGGCGACCTGCACGATCACCGACACCGTCTCCAGCACGAACAGGCCGCCGATGATGGCGAGAACGATCTCGTGCTTGGTCACCACGCTGACCGCACCCAGCGCACCGCCCAGCGACAGCGACCCGGTGTCGCCCATGAAGACCATCGCCGGCGGGGCGTTGTACCAGAGGAAGCCGATGCCGGCGCCGATCAACGCGCCGCAGAAGATCGTCAGTTCGCCGGAGCCCGGCACATGATGGATCTGCAGGTAGTTGGCGAAGATGGCGTTGCCGGAAAGGTAGGAGATCAGGGCGAAGCAGCCGGCCGCGATCATTGTCGGCACGATGGCCAGCCCGTCCAGGCCGTCGGTCAGGTTCACCGAGTTCGAGGCGCCGACCATGATGAAGGCACCGAAAGGCACGAAGAACCAGGACAGCTGGATCAGGAAATCCTTGACGAAGGGCACCGCGACGCCGCCCGACAGCGGCGGGGCCGACACCCACATGATCAGCGCCGAGGCGACCAGCCCGATGGTGATCTCCCAGCCCAGGCGGAAACGGCCCGACAGGCCCTTGGTGTTGCGCTTGGTCAGCTTCAGGTAATCGTCGCCGAAACCAATCAGGCCATAGCCGATGGTCACCAGCAGGACGATCCAGATGTAGGCGTTGGTCAGGTCGGCCCACAGCAGGGTGCTGACCGTCATCGCGATCAGGATCATCAGGCCGCCCATGGTGGGCGTGCCCTTCTTCTTGAAGTGGGTCTCCGGACCATCGGCGCGGATGGGCTGGCCTTCGCCCTGTTTGCGCTTCAGCCAGGCGATCAGGCGCGGAAAGAACACGAAACTCATGACCAGCGACGTCAGCACGGCGCCGCCGGTCCGGAAGGTGAGATACCGGAACAGGTTGAACGGCGTGAAGACGTCGGCCAGACCGAAGAGGAGGTTGTAGAGCATTTGGGTCCGTCAGCCTCGCGGCGCCTGCGCGGACTGCGCCGCCGCCTGTGGCTGGTTGGTGGTTCGGGAGGCGGCTTTGTCCTCGCTTTCGCGCCCGCTGTCGAGTGCCGCGAGCGCATCGACGATCAGACCTGTACGACTGCCCAAGGACCCCTTGACCATGATAACGTCGCCGCCTTTTACGGTCCCGGTCACGATGGGGGCCAGCTCCACGCTGGTCTCGGTCCAGGCGCCGCGCATCGCCGCCGGCAGTCGGTCGAACAGCGCCTTCATGTGCGGCCCGCAGGCATAGACGGCATCCACCTGCGCGGCGCGCAGCGGCTCGGCCAGCGCGATGTGCAGCGCGTCGGCGCGGTCGCCCAGCTCGCGCATGTCACCCAGCACGGCAATGCGCCGGCCGCCGGCGCCGGGGTCGATCTTGCCCAGCACCTCCAGCGTCGCGGTAATGGCGGCCGGGCTGGCGTTGTAGCTTTCGTCGATCAGGGTGAAGGCGCCCTGCGGCAGCTGGATGCGCTTGCGGGTGCCGCGGCCCTTGACCGGCTGCAGGCTGGACAGCGACCGGGCGGCGGCGGCCACATCGGCGCCCAGCGCCTTCACCGCCAGCAGCACCGCCAAGCTGTTCATCACCCAATGCTTGCCCGGCAGCGACAGGCAATATTGCAGCCGCTCGCCGCGGATGACCGCGGTCACCGCGCTGCAGGTGGCGTGCAGCGAACAGTCGACCAGCCGGGCGTCGGCCTCCTCATGGGCGCCGAAGCTCCAGATATTGGTCAGGCCGTGGCGGCGGGCGGCGGCGGCCAGCCGGGCATATTGTCCATTGTCGCGGTTCAGCACGGCGACGCCGTCCGCGTCCAGCCCTTCGAAGATCTCGGCCTTGGCGTCGGCGATGGCCTCGACGCCGGAGAAGAATTCCAGATGCGCCGCCTCGACCGTGGTGATGATGGCGACATGCGGCTTGACCTGTTGGGACAAGGGCCCGAGTTCGCCGGCGTGGTTCATCCCCAACTCGAACACGCCATAGGCGCAATCGGCGGGCAGGCGGGCGAGCGACAACGGCACGCCCCAATGGTTGTTCAGGCTGCCTTCGGTGGCATAGGTCGACCCTTGCGCTGACAGGACGTGGCGTAGCGTCTCCTTGGTGCCGGTCTTGCCGACCGAGCCGGTGACGCCGACGAAGCGCGCGCCGCAGCGCGCCCGCGCGACCTGACCCAGCGCCGCCATCGCCTCCAGCGTATCGACCGGGGCGATCAGCAGCGGCGCGTCCGCCGGCAAACCGTCGGGCAGATGGTCGACCAGCGCCGCAGCGGCCCCGGCGGCCAGCGCGGCGCCGACGAAGGCGTGGCCGTCGAAGTTCGGTCCGCGGATGGCGACGAACAGGTCGCCCGGCGCCACCTTGCGGCTGTCGATGGTGACGCCGGTGGCGGTCCAGGCGGACGGGCCGGCCAGACGCCCGCCGGTGGCGTCCGCCGCGTCCGCCGCAGTCCAGAGGACCGTCTTCTCCGCACTCATGCTCCAACCTCCGCTACGGCTTTCCGGGCCTCGTCCGCATCGTCGAACGGACGCACCTCGGTGCCGATCGTTTGTCCCTGTTCGTGGCCTTTGCCGGCGATGACCAGCACGTCGCCGGGCTGAAGCTGCCGCACCGCGGTGCGGATCGCCTCGGCCCGGTCGCCGATCTCCTCCAGCCGGCCGGCCAGTTCCCCGGTGGCCCCGGCCAGCACCTCGCTCCGCACGAAGGCGGGATCCTCGGTGCGCGGGTTGTCGTCGGTGACGATGGCGCGGTCGGCCAGTCTGGCCGCCAACGCCCCCATCACCGGCCGCTTGCTGCGGTCGCGGTCGCCGCCGCAGCCGAACGCCGTCACCAAATGGCGCGCGGCATGCGGCTTCAGCGCCCGCAGCACCGTTTCCAGCGCGTCGGGCGTGTGGGCGTAATCGACGTAGACCGTCGCCCCGTTGGGGTGGGTCGCGACATGCTGCAGCCGGCCCGGCACGCCTTCCAGGGAGGAAAGCGTGGCCAGCGCCCGCCCGGCCTCAAAGCCGGAACCGCCACAGGATCCGATGACCAGACCCAGCGCGCAGAGCACGTTCCAGGCCTGGAAACGACCCGCCAGCGGCAGGTCCACCGTCACGTCGCGGCCGAGCACGGACAGGGCGAGCCGCTGGCCATGGGCCAGCGGCTCCACCCCGGTCACCCGAAGCTCGGTTCCGGCCAGACCATAGGACAGGACGCGGTGTCCACGGTGGTTACAAATGGTGGCAAAATGTTGAAATTCCGGAGAGTCGGCGTTCAGCACCGCGACGGCGCCCGGCGGCAGGACGCGGTCGAACAGCATCGCCTTGGCGTCGCGATACGCCTCCATCGTGCCGTGATAGTCCAGATGGTCGAGCGTCAGGTTGGTGAAGCCGGCGGCCTTGATCGCCACGCCGTCCAGCCGGAACTGCTCCAGCCCGTGGCTCGACGCCTCCATCGCCAGATGGTCGATGCCGGCATCCTTGGCGGCGGCGAGGTCGCGGTGCAGCGACACCGGGTCCGGAGTCGTCATCCCGCCATAACCGTGCAGGCCGGGGCCGAGCAGGCCCAGCGTGCCCAGGCTGCCGGCGGGCAGGCCGAGCCTGGTCCAGATCTGGGCGGCGAACTGAACGGTGGAGGTCTTGCCGTTGGTGCCGGTCACCGCCACCACCGTCTCCGGCTGGCGCCCGCCATGGAAGGCGGCGGCCATGCGCGCGAAGGCGAGGCGGGGTTGGGGGTCGGTCAGCAGGACGGCGGTGGAGCCGGTGGGCAGCTCGGCGCCCTCGGGCGCCAGCACGGCGACGGCGCCCTTGGCGAGCGCGTCGGCGATGAAGGCGCGGCCGTCGGCCTTCACGCCGGGCAGGGCGGCAAAGACAAAGCCGGGCCTGACCACGCGGCTGTCGGCGGTCAGCCCGGCGATGTCGGGATCGGCGGCGCCGGCGGTGGCGTCAGCGTGGTTTGGTCTGAGTTGGGAAAGACGCAACGGTGCTTCCCTTCGACGGGGGTGGGGCGGTAACGGAGGGCATGGTCTGCTGCCAGTTGGTGGAACCGGCGGCGTTCAGGTAGGTGGAGTTCAGGATTTCCGGTGCGTTCTCGTCCACCATCGGCGTGTTCAGCAGCGGGCCGATCTGCTTGACGATGCGGCCCACCGCCGGGGCGGCGACCCAGCCGCCGGTGGCGTAGCCGTAGGTCTTGGCCGTGGCCTTGGGTTCATCCACCAGCACATAGACGATGTAGCGCGGATCATTCATCGGGAAGGCGCCCAGGAACGACGACATGCGCGAGTTCTTCTGGTAATGCCGCCCCTTCTGCTTGTCGGCGGTGCCGGTTTTTCCGCCGACGACATAGCCTTTGACTTCCGCCGACTTGCCGGTGCCTTCGGTGACCACGAAGCGGAACATGCGCCGCATCATGTCGGAGGTCTGGCGCGACACCACCTGTTCGGTCGGAATCTCGTCGCCCGCCTTGCGCTTCAGCAGCGTCGGCTTGTGGAAGAGACCGCCGTTGATGACGGACGCCGCGGCGGCCACCGTGTGCATCGGGCTGACCGAGATGCCGTGGCCGAAGGAGATGGTGTAGCTGTTGACCTCGCGCCAAGGATTCGGCACCAGCGGCCAGCCGTTTTCCGGCAGCTCCAGACCGGTGGGCTTGGTGAAGCCCATCTTGGTCATGAAGGCCTTCTGCGCCGCCACGCCCACTTGCTGCACCATGCGCACGGAGCCGAGGTTGGAGGAGTGCTGGAACACTTCCGCCACCGTCAGGGCGCGGTGCAGGTTGTGGTAGTCGTTGATGGTGAAGCGGCCGATCTTGATCGGATGGGCCGCGTCGAACATGTCCGACACCCGGATCTTGCCGCTGTCGAAGGCCAACGCGGAGTTGAAAATCTTGAAGGTCGAACCCATTTCGTAGACGCCGAGGGTCGCCCGGTTGAACAGCGTGTCGGGGTTCAGGCCGGTCGGGTCCTGCGGGTCGAAATCGGGCAGCGAAACCATCGCCAGCACTTCGCCGTTGCGCACGTCGAAGACGATGCCGGCGGCGCCGATGGCGCTGAACTCCTGCACCGTGGCGGCCAATTCCTTCTTCAGGACATGCTGCAGCCGCAGATCGATAGAGAGCTGCAGCGGCGTTCCTGGATCCTCGGTCAGCCGCTTGTTGAAGCCCTGCTCCATGCCGGCGAGGCCGTTGTTGTCGATGCCGGTGAAGCCGACGACATGCGAGGTCAGTGGGCCGGCGGGGTAGAAGCGGCGCTCCTCCCGCTCGAAGGCGATGCCGGGAATGCCGAGCCGATGGACGGCGGCCTGCTGCTTCGGGGTCAGGTTGCGCTTCAGCCAGACGAACCGGCGGTCACCGACCAGCTTGCCGAGGACATCCTTGTAGTCCAACTCCGGCAGGGCGCTGACCAGCTTCTGCGCGGCCTCTTCCGGGCGCGACACCAGCTTGGGGTCGGCGTAGAGCGACTGGGTGACCAGCGAGGTTGCCAGCAGTGTGCCGTTGCGGTCGAGGATGTCGGCACGGTTGGTGGTGGTGTTGTCCAGTTCCAGCGCCACATGCTGGCGCGGCTCGCCGCCGCCCGCGAACAGGGTGGCCATCGCCAGCTTGACGCTGATCGCGGTGAAGACGGTCGTGACCACGGCAGCCGTCACCATCAGGCGGTAACGGCTCTGTTCCAGCGCAACCGCCAGCGAGGTCCGCGGCTTGGCGGACTGCTGCTGGGGCGACGGCGGAAAGGGCGAGGGCGCCGGCGGCGGCACATAGGTGCTGCCGGTGCTGGCGCCGGGCTGGCCGTAGCCGGCCGGGCCGCCGTGGTCGTGACCGTTCATCGATTGGCCCCCAGGCGCGCAACGAGCAGCCCGAGGCTGTCGGTCGGCTTGGGCTGGTAGGGCTGCTGGGCCGCAACCGCCGCAGCCTTAGGGGCCGGTGCCGGCGGAGTCGGGCGGGCCGCGAGTTCGGTCGGGCGCGCGGTCGGCGCGTTGGGCGCAAGCTTGCCGGCGGCGCGGTCGGGCGCCTTCTCCGCCGGCGCGCGGGCGGAGCCGGGCACCAGGGCGGCGGGCTTGATCCGGGCGCCGCGCAACGGGTCGGCCAGACCGCCGGAGGAGGGCAGGGAGGCGGGCACGACGACCGGCGCGCGTTCCAGCGCCTTGTCCATCGGCAGCGGCTTCGCCAGCGCCGCACCGGCCGGCAGGCTGACCGGAACAATTCCGCCGGCGGCATTGTTGTTGGGAGCGGCGGGGATGCGGGCGGCGGCGACCTGCGGGGCGCCGGTGCCGGGCGCGCGCACCATCGGCGGCAGCGGGGCAGGGTTGGTCTGGGCAGGCGGTTGGACGGCATCGCCCGGACGCATGGGGATCATGTCCATCGCCATGTACTGGCGCGGCTCGCTCGGCTGCAGCGCCAGATAGGCCTGCGCCATCTGTTCCAGCTTGGTGGGGTCGTTCAGATAGCTCCACTCGGCCTTCAGGACCTGGATGGACTCCTGTTCCTGAATGATCTTGCGGTTCAGCCCGGCGAGCTTCTCCTCAAGATCCTGGACGTCGTAGCTGGTCTGGAACAGCACGCCACCGGCGGCCGCGATCAGGCCGCCCCAGAACAGCCAGGTCTTGCCTTTCATGCTGCCTCCTTGCCGGGCGCCGGGAACGCGGCCGCCTCGGTACGTTCAGCCGCGCGCAGCCGGGCGGACCGGGCGCGGGGGTTGTTGCGGGCTTCGGCCTCGCTCGGGTCCACGGGTTTCCGGGAGAGCAGGCGGAAGGATGGATGATGCGCCGCGACCGCGGTCACGGGCGTATGGCGGGACGGGGAGGGCGGCGGCGAGGAGCGTTCCCGCAGGAACGACTTGACCTCGCGGTCCTCCAGCGAATGGAAGGAGACGACGGCCAGACGCCCGCCGGGCGCCAGCAGCGACTCGGCGGCGGACAGGCCGCGCCGCAACTCGCCCAATTCGTCGTTCACATGGATGCGTAGCGCCTGGAAGGTCCTGGTCGCCGGGTCGATTCCGTCGCCCTTCCCCTTCGGCACCACCGAGCGGATGATGTCGGCCAGCCGCGCCGTGCGCTCGATCGGCGCCTCGCGGCGGGCGGCGACGATGGCGCGGGCGACGCGGCGCGCCATCCGTTCCTCACCCAGGTGATAGATGATGTCGGCCAGTTCGGCCTCGTCGGCGCTGTTGACCACGTCGGCGGCGGTCGGCCCATTCCGTCCCATCCGCATGTCGAGCGGGCCGTCGAAGCGGAAGGAGAATCCGCGCTCCGGCTCGTCGATCTGGGGGGAGGAGACGCCGACGTCGAGCGCCACGCCGTCGACCTTGTCGACGCCATGGTCCGCCAGCAGCGTGTCCATGTCGCCGAAGCGGCCCTCGATCACCTCGAGCCGGCCGGGGAATTCCTGGGCCAGGGCACGGCCGCGCTCGATCGCCGCGGGGTCGCGGTCGATGCCGATCACGCGGCAGGAGGCCGACCGCAGCAGGGCGCGGCTGTAGCCGCCGGCGCCGAAGGTGCCGTCGACATAGAGACCGCCGTCGCGCGGGGACAGCGCGGCGATCACCTCGTCCAGCAGGACGGGAATATGGATGCGGGTGTCGGTCATCAGGCGCCCTCCCCGCTCCGGCTGGCGGCGCCGCGGGAGGCCTTGGCGACGATCTGGCTGAGCGAGATGTCCTTGCGCACGACCTGCTCGCGAAGCGCGGCCTCGTGGGCCTTCAGCGCGTCGGGTTCCCAGATCTGGAAGGTCTTGCGGCGGCCGATGAAGGCGGCCTCCTCGGTGATGCCGGCGAACTCCGCCAGCTCCTTGGGCAGGACGATGCGGCCTTCGGCGTCGGAGGAGACGGGGATCAGCTTTCCGAAGATGAAGGTCTCGATCATGTCGCGCTCGTCGGCATCGAGGTCAGGGGATTCGAGGCTCTCGGAGAGGACGTCGAGATAGTCCTGGTCGGCGCCTTCCAGCGCCTGGTGGTTCAGCGAA
This sequence comes from Azospirillum sp. TSO5, assembly GCF_003116065.1. NCBI lineage: Bacteria > Pseudomonadati > Pseudomonadota > Alphaproteobacteria > Rhodospirillales > Azospirillaceae > Azospirillum > Azospirillum sp. TSO5. The sequence continues at coordinate 81,123 of NZ_LGQY01000029.1, forward strand.
GGCCAGAGGTAGACGGTGCTGGGAGCCGACGTCTTGGCAAGCGACTGCCTGAACTGTGCCGGGATGGACACACGCCCTTTCCTGTCAACTTTGTTGACGTATGTGGACAGGAAAACGGCCATAGGCCCGGTGGTCCCCCCTGCTATCCCCCATTCGCGGTCGGGTGCCCCGCGCTAGCCCCGCTTGGCCCATTCAGCTCCCGCCCCCAGGTGTTAACCAAAATGGGTAGAAGCCCCCCTTAAATGGGCATTCTTGGGATAGCATGGGACGGCATGGGCGTCAACGGCCCCCCGAGTATTCAGACGGGGGTGTCAAGACTTTTGGGTCAGGCTGTGGCATCCGGGCAAGTTGGTGTACGAATTTTCAGAATCTTCGCAGTATTTCGCTGGACTCCTGCGATGTGGATAAAGTTATCCACATGCGTTCGTCGAACGTTCCAAAGTTTTAAGAAAATGTGATCCATCCATGGTTTGTCATCCGGCCGAATCGACCCCCTCGGACGGCATAGGACCTTGGGTGGGAAAGGCGGGTCCGGCATGGGACGGCATGGGAAATCGCCCCACAGTTATCCACCGGCTGTGGATTAGTCTGGGGAAAATGTGGATGGGACCGTGCACATCCTGGGGATGGCCGCGGAAAAGCCCGGCGAACCGCGGGGGGAGCGTGGGGAGAAGGGGCGTCCGCCCTGTGGATGACGCGGACAGCCGCCCATGCCGTCCCAGGCCGGACCATCCGATCGGGCGGGGCGGGGGCAAACGGGTGCCACCATGGGGCGTCATGGGATTGAGCGCCCTGACGGGGGATCCGTTCTGGGATGGAATGGGCAAAAGGTATGGGAAAAGCGCCAGATGGCCTGTAAGCCGGGTTCTGTATCCCGCCCCGAAGGGCAGGCGATGGCCATTCGTCTGGGACGCCGGTTGCCCGGACGCCTCGCGCGACCAACCCGAGCGGCGGCGCGGAAACGCGCTTGACCCACGCCCATCCCGTTGCGGGGACGGTGGTCGGGCCGCTCCTATTCGGTCTTGCTCCCGGTGGGGTTTACCGTGCCGTCCCCGTTGCCGGGTCCGCGGTGCGCTCTTACCGCACCCTTTCACCCTTACCTGCGTCGAAACGCCGGCGGTTTGCTTTCTGTGGCACTTTCCCTAGGGTCGCCCCCGCCGGCCGTTAGCCGGCACCGTGTTTCCGTGGAGCCCGGACTTTCCTCCCCCGGTCGAAACCGAAGGCGGCCATCCGGCCATCTGGCGCGGTCGTTCATATAGGGAAGCGGCCGTGGGGGCAAATCCCAAATCGCCGGTTCAAGCCCTTACCGTCCGGTCAGCTGCAGCAGCGCGCGCAGGCGCCGCACCGATTCGGCATTCGGGATGCCGGTCAGGCATTCGGGATGGAAATGGCGCTGGAAGGCCAGCAGAGCCCGCGGTTCGGCCGGGTCGTACCCATAGCGTCCCAGCAGGGCGGCGACCTCCGCATCGGTGAAGGGGCCATAGTCGGCCTGGGACGGCGTGGGCCAAATCCCGATTCCCTGGGCGGCGAGGCCCGGCCAGTCGAACAGCTCGCCCGGATCCTCCTTGCGGGCGGGAGCCACGTCGCTATGGCCCAGCACGTCGGCGGGGGCGATCCCGTGGCGCTTCACGATGCCCTGGCATAGCTCGGCCACCGCCGCCATCTGCGCCGGCGGAAAAGGGCGATAGCCGAACTCGTGGCCCGGATTGACGATCTCGACGCCGATGGAGCGGCTGTTGACGTCCCCGGCGCCGCGCCAGCCCGACCGGCCGGCATGCCAGGCGCGCCGGTCCTCCGGAACGTGGGCGTAGATGGTGCCGTCCTCGTCCACCGTGTAATGGGCGCTGACCTGGGCCGCCGGGTCGCACAGCCGCTCCAGCGCATGGGCGGCGGTGGGCATGCCGGTATAGTGCAGGATCAGCAACTCCACCCGTGAACCATCGGCCCGTGGGCCGTGGTTGGGGGAGGGGCGGTCGATCCGGCGGAAGGCGCTCATGTCGGCATCTTATCAGGTCGGGCCGGATCAGGTTGGATTGGTGACCGTCTGGTTGACCGCCTTCGGCCCGCGCCGGACGATCACCGCGACTCCGCCGATGGTCAGCAGCCCGCCGATGGCGAGGTTGATCGTCACCGGGTCGCCCATCAGCAGCACGCCGCTGGCGACGCCGAAGACCGGCACGGTCAGCAGATAGGGCATGGTCTGGTTGACGGAATAGCGTCCCAGCAAGGGATACCACAGCCCATAGGCGATGATGGTGACGGCGACGGCCATATAGGCGATGGATGCCCAGCCGACCCAGGTCGAGTTCGCCAGTGCCGCCATCTGCCCATGCTCCAGCAGCAGCGACAGGACCAGCAATTGCGGCATGGCGAACAGCGCCATCCAGCCGTTGACGGCGAAGCCGTTCACCGCCCCGATCAGCTTCATCTGCACGCTCGCCACCGCGAAGGCGAAGCTCGCCGCCAGGATCAGCAGCAGCGAATAGAGCGACTCGCCCAGCCGTGGCTCGCCCGCGATCACCGCCACGCCGGCGAAGGCGGCGGCCATGCCGATGCCGCGGCGCCAGCCCAGCTTGTCCTTGAACACCAGCGCCGCCAGCAAGGAGGAGAAGGGCACCTGCACCTGTGCCGCCAGCGAAGCGGTGGCGGCGTCGATCCCGTTGAGCCCGCTGAACATCATCGGGAAATGGATGCTGCCCAACGTCACCGACAGAAGCGCGATCTTCCACAGCTTGTCGCGCGGCACGCGGAAGAAGGGGATGATCAGCACCGCCACCAGGGCGAAGCGCAGGAACATCACGAACAGCGGCGGGAATTCGGCCAGCGCCCATTTCGCCACGACGAAGTTCAGACCCCAAAGCGCCATCACCACCAGCGCCTGGAGCGTGTGGGCGAATGTCATGCCCGCCCACCTTCCAGTTCCTCGCGCATCGCCTCCAACTCCAGCCAGCGCTCCTCCGCCGCGGCGAGCGCCGCCTGCTTGGCGTGCAACTGTTCGCTGGTCTTCTGGAACTTGGCGGGGTCGCGGCTGAACAGGTCGGGGTCGGTCAGCGCCTTCTCCAGCTTGGCGATCTCGGTGCCGAGCCCGTCCATGCGGGCCGGCAGCTCGTCCAGTTCGCGCTGATCCTTGTAGCTCAGTTTGCCGCGCGGCTTGGCTGCTGCGGCCGGGGCCACGGCCGCCGGCTTTGGCTTGGCGGCAGCGGCGGGCGCCGCCTTGGCCGGGCGCTGCACCAGATAGTCGGAATAGCCGCCGGCATATTCGGTGGCGGTGCCGTCGCCCTCCAGCGCGATGGTGGCGGTCACCAGCCGGTCGAGGAAGTCACGGTCGTGGCTGACCAGCAGCAGCGTGCCCTGATAGTCGCCCAGCACGTCCTCCAGCAGGTCCAGCGTGTCCATGTCGAGGTCGTTGGTCGGCTCGTCGAGGATCATCATGTTGCTGGGCTTGGCGAACAGCCGGGCCAGCAGCAGCCGGTTGCGCTCGCCGCCCGACAGTGCCTTGACCGGGCTGTCCAGCTGCCGGGTGTCGAACAGGAAGTCCTTGATATAGCCAGCGACATGGCGCGACACGCCGTTGACCATCACCGCGTCGCCGCCGAAGGGGCACAGCACCTTGCGGATGGTGTCTTCCGGGTCCAGCCCCTCGCGCCGCTGGTCGAAATAGGCGGTGTCGAGGCTGGTGCCCAGCTTCACCGTGCCCTCGTCGGGGTTCAACTGGCCGGTCAGCATCTTCAGCAGGGTGGATTTGCCGGCGCCGTTCGGCCCGATCAACCCCACCCGGTCGCCGCGCAGGATGCGGGTGGAGAAGTTCTTCACGATGGTCTTGCGGCCCTCGGGCGTGTCGAAGCCCTTGGAGATGCCGGTCGCCTCGATCACCAGCCGGCCGCCGCGCTCGGCTTCCGCGATGGCGAGCTTGGCCTGCTGGCCGCCCTTGATCTGCTCCGCGCGACCGGCGCGCAGGTCCAGCAGGTTGCGGACGCGCCCCATGTTGCGGGTGCGCCGGGCGGAGATGCCCTCGCGCAGCCACTTCATTTCGCTTTCGATCTTGCGGTCCAGCTTGTGGGCCGCGGCCTCCTCCGCCTCGAACACCTCGGCCTGCCAGGTCTCGAACTCGGCGAAGCCGCGGTCGGTGGCGCGCACCGTGCCGCGGTCGAGCCACAGCGTCCGCTTGGCCAACCGGTTCAGGAAGGCGCGATCGTGCGAGATCAGCAGCAGCCCGCCGCGGAAGGCCAGCAACTCCTCCTCCAGCCACTCGATGGTGGGGAGGTCGAGGTGGTTGGTCGGCTCGTCCAGCAGCATGACGTCGGGATTGCCGACCAGCGTGCGGGCCAGCGCGGTGCGGCGCGATTCGCCGCCCGACAGGGTGCGTGGATCGCGATTGCCGTCCACCTGCAGCCGGTCGAGCACCGCATCGACGCGGTGCGCCTCGTCCTGCTCGTCGGCGGGCAGGCCCTGCACGACATAGTCGTGGACGGTGGCGCAGCCCGTGAAGTCCGGCTCCTGCGGCAGATAGGCAAGGCGGGCGCCCGGCTGCACGAAGACGGTGCCGCCGTCGGGGTGGATCATCCCGGCCAACACCTTCATCAGCGTCGACTTGCCCGACCCGTTGCGCCCGACCAGACAGGCGCGGTCGCCGCGGCCGATGGACAGGTCGATGCCGTCGAACAGCGGACGGCCGCCGAAGGTGACGGTGACGCCCTGGAGCGCCGTGATGGGTGCGGGAGGAGCCATGGACCGTTCGTGCGCCGGAAAATCGAGGGGAGGGGATGGGTTATAGCGTGCCATCCCCCTCCGCCGCGACCCGGAAAAACGGTTGGGCGGGTTGCGTCCCCCGCGATTGCCGGCCGGTTACGCGGTCCCGGTCGGCGTCGGTACCTGCTGTTCCTGCATCTTGAAGCCGAAATAGGTGCCGTTGCTGATGCCGGTCAGCGCCAGCAGGTTGGCCGACATCTCCGGCATGCCCAGCGTGCGGGTGACCTCGTAGAGGAAGGTGATGCCCAGCACGCCGGTCCAGGCCAGAAGCTGCAGGCGGTGGATGTTGTAGCCGGCGGCGTCGCTCAGCAGATCGGGCAGCAACCCTTGGGACGGCGGATAGACCTCGGCCAGGCTGGCGGCCATCGCGGTCTGGTCGGGCGGGTTGGCCGCGGCGGCGGCGAGGTAGGCGGCGGCATGCTGGTGGCGCCGGGTGTCGTCGTCGCTCGGCCGGCGATCCTGGAAGGCGGCCAGGACGGAGGTGCCGCCGACGATCCCCATCAGCGCCATGGTGCCGGTGGTGATGGTGTCCATTGACCCGGTGATGGTCAGGATAGCGACATAGGAGGCGGTGACGATCCCGCTCCACCACAGAAGCTGGAAGCGGGCGAGGCTGTAGGGCGCCCGGTAGTTGGCCGGCATCGGCACGCCGGCGATCGGCGTGATGGCGTCGGTGCGGCCGAAATGGCGGAAGAAGGCGAACAGGAACAGCGCCGCCACCAGGGCGAACCAGACGGCGGCCAGTCCCAGGTCGCGGTCGCTGGCGCCCTGGATGGAGACCATCTTCGGCGCGGTGGTCATGCCGCCTGTGGCCGGGCCGAAGGCGACCGGCAGGGTCTTGGCGCCGGCGAGGTTGAAGAAGCCGCTGAAGGCGGTCTGCCATGACGCCCGCCGTTGGGCCGCGTCGTCGCCGTTGCCGGAGATGGAGGTGGAAGCGGTGCCCACCAGCTCACCCTTGGCCGAGCAGCCGAAGCTGGCGCGGGCGCCGGGGATGGTCTGGCCGTTGGCGACCAGGACCAGGGCTTGCGCGTTCAGCGTCGCGGCCTGCGTGGCGCAGTCGGTGCCGGCCGGCGGCACTCCCAGGTTCAGCGTCAGCGGCTGTCCCAGCACCACCCCCGGCACCACCCCCGGCACCACCCCCGGCACCACCGTCGCGTCGGCGGCTGCCGCCGGTATCTGCGCCTGCGCGGCGCCGCCCGTTGCAATCGTCGTTCCCAAAACCGCAGCGAAGATCGTCCGGATGATCGTGCGTTGCATCGTCATGTCGCCCCCAAAGCGCGCGGGCAACCGATCGCCCGCCCCGCCGGGAACGATACGTCAGGAAACGGGATAAAGCCTATGGCAAAGCAATTTCAAATCATCAAAAGCTGTGACGAATCGCGACATGTCAGGACAAGGCCGCGGCTCCCTCCCGTTGCCGGCGAATGCGGTCGTAGGCGGCATTGATCAGCGCGAGCTTCTGGGTGGCGAGGTCGATGAACTCCTGCGGCATGCCCTGGGCGATCAGCCGATCCGGGTGGTGTTCGCGCACCAGCGCCCGGTGGGCGGTTTTCACCGCGTCGTCATCCGCGTGGCGCGACACGCCCAGCACGGCGTAGGGGTCGGTCTCCGTCGGGCTGCCGGCCAGATGGTGACCGGCGACGATGCGGCGGAAGTCGGCCTCGTCGAAGCCGAAGATCGTGGCGACGGCATGCAGATACTCCACCTCCGTCTCGTGCAGCTCATCGTCGGCTTCGGCGATCATCAGCAGGCTGTCGAGCAACTCCTCCAGCACCGCATGCTTGTCCTCGAACAGCTTGGCGATCTGGCGGGCATATTCCTCGAACCCGCGGGTGTCGCGGCGGGCGAGGTCGAAGACGCGGCCGACATTGCCCAACTCCTCCGGCGGGACGCGGAACAGCCGCTTGAAGGTATCGACCTCCACCCGCTTCACCACGCCGTCGGCCCGCGCCATCTTGGCGGCCAGCGCGATCACGCCGATGGTGAAGGCGACGGTCTGCTTGGCCGCTTCGGCATCGGCATCGCTCATGCCCCGGCGCGGCTGGTCGTCCGGGCCGCAGGGCGACCACAGGTCGACCGCATGCCCGGCCAGACCGCCCAGCAGGGCGCCGATCGGCCCGCCGGTGAACAGGCCGGCCGCGCCGCCCAGGATCTTGCCCCAAATGCTCATGCTACGCCCTTATGTCCGCAGGCTCCCCAACCGGGGGCAGCATAGCGGCCGGAACAGGGCGGGCCAACTGTGGCGCACCGGCAACAGGCCAGCATTGTTCGCATTGCAAAGTTCTAATAAGCGCTTGCGATTCCCATCAGCCACGCCATGTTGCAATGCAACAAAGGGCGCCGCAGAGAGCGCCGGCCGTGACAAAAGCGGTGTCCGCCGGTGGCGGCGCCGGAGCCTGGGGAAAAACGTTCTGCGCGAATGCGTTTTCGGATTTTCGAGAACCGTGAGCAGAGCCATGCCTATCATCCGCAAGATCCTGCCGACCGAACTGCCCCAGTACCGGGCACATCTTCTCCGCCTTGACCGGACGGACCGCTATGCCCGCTTCACCGGCACCCTGTCGGACGAGGCGGTCGAGCGGCATTGCGCGGCCATCGACTGGGGCCGGACGGTCATCCTCGGCGCGTTCGAGGACGGCGTGCTGCGCGGCGCGGTGGAACTGTGCGGCGACCGCATCCTCTGGCCGCAACAGGCGGAGTTCGGCATCAGCGTCGAATCGGTGCTGCAGGGCAAGGGGGTCGGCAGCACGCTGGTCCGCCGCATCCTGAATGTCGCCCGCAACCGCGGCATCCGCCATGTCCACATGATGTGCCTGTCGGAGAATGTCCGCATGCGTGCGCTGGCCCGCCGCTTCGGTGGCCGGCTGGCGCTGGACAGCGGCGAGATCACCTCGCGGTTCGAGCTGCCGCCGCCCAACCAGTTCTCCCTCGCCCTGGAAGCGCTGGAGGATGGCACCGGCGCCTTCAACAGCATCCTGTCCGGCAACGCCATTCTTGGCCGTCTGCCCACCCCGTCGCCGCAGCGGCTGGCCGCCTGAGCGGCAGGGCTCTTCATCGGTGATCCTGTGTTCTTTCCGCCGCTTCCCTGCCTCCTGATGGGGACGGGCCACTCAAGCGGTTGAAATTCGCTGCCGGATCGCGAAACTCCGGCCCACGCGCGGTGCGGTTGCCGCGCATGGAAATCGGCGGGTGCGACGATGGGTGAGACGGAGAACGCGACGGTGGCCGGAGGGACGGTGGCCGGAGCGGCGGAAACCAAGCCGGCCCGGTGGCAGTTCTGGGTGGATCGCGGCGGCACCTTCACCGACATCGTCGGCCGCCGGCCGGACGGGTCGGTCGTGACCCACAAGCTGCTGTCGGAAAATCCGGAGCGCTATGCCGACGCCGCCGTCCAGGGCATCCGCGAGCTGCTGGGCCTGAAGCCGGGACAGCCGATTCCGCCGGACACGGTGGAGGTGGTGAAGATGGGCACCACCGTCGCCACCAACGCCCTGCTGGAACGCAAGGGCGAGCCGACCGTCCTGTTGATCACCGAAGGTCTGGGCGACCAGCTGCGCATCGGCCATCAGGCCCGGCCGAAGATCTTCGCCCGCCACATCCATCTGCCCGACCAGCTCTATTCCCATGTGGTGGAGGTGCCGGAGCGGGTGATGGCCGACGGCCGGGTGCTGAAGCCGGTCGACCTGCACGCCGTCCGCCGCGGGCTGGAGGAGGCCTACCGCCAGGGCTTCCGCGCCGCCGCCATCGCGCTGATGCACGGCTACCGCTATCCGGAGCATGAGCGGCAGGTCGCCTCGCTGGCCCGCGCGGTCGGCTTCACCCAGGTCTCCGTCAGCCATCTGGTCAGCCCGCTGATGAAGCTGGTCGGCCGCGGCGACACCACGGTGGCCGACGCCTATCTCTCCCCCGTGCTGCGACGCTATGTCGACCGGGTCGCCAACGACCTCAGCGTCGACGGCATGCCGGTGCCGCTGATGTTCATGCAGTCCAACGGCGGCCTGACCGACGCCCGCCGCTTCCAGGGCAAGGACGCCATCCTGTCCGGCCCGGCCGGCGGCGTGGTCGGTGCGGTGCGCACCGCCGGGATGGCCGGCTTCGACCGTGTCATCGGCTTCGACATGGGCGGCACCTCCACCGACGTGTCGCATTATGCCGGCGAGTATGAGCGCGCCTTCGACGCGGTGGTGGCCGGCGTGCGGGTGCGCGCGCCGATGATGCACATCCACACGGTGGCGGCCGGCGGCGGCTCGCTCTGCGTCTTCGACGGCACCCGCTTCCGTGTCGGGCCGGACAGTGCCGGCGCCAATCCGGGTCCTGCCTGCTACCGCCGCGGCGGGCCGCTGACCGTCACCGACTGCAACGTCATGGTCGGCAAGATCCAGCCGCGCTTCTTCCCGCATGTCTTCGGCCCGAACGGCGACCAGCCGCTGGATGCCGAGGTGGTGAAGGCCCGCTTCACCGAACTGGCCGCCACCGTCAACGCCAAGCTCGGCACGACGATGACCCCGCAGGAGGTCGCCGAAGGTTTCCTGCGCATCGCCGTCGACAACATGGCCAACGCCATCAAGAAGATTTCCGTTGAACGCGGCTATGACGTCACCGGCTACACGCTGAACGGCTTCGGCGGGGCGGCGGGCCAGCATGTCTGCGCCGTCGCCGATGCTCTGGGCATGACGCGGGTGTTCCTGCATCCGCAGGCCGGTGTGCTGTCGGCCTACGGCATCGGGCTGGCCGACACCGTCGCCATCCGCGAGCGCGCGGTGGAAGGTCCGCTGAGCGACGCCGTGGTCGATCGCCTGACCATGCTGTTCACCGACCTGGAGACCGAGGGGCGGGCGGAGCTGACCCGCCAGGGCGTCGCCGCCGACCGGCAGGCGATCAACCGCCGCGTCCACCTGAAGGCCGCCGGCTCCGACACCACGCTGACCGTCGCCTTCGGGTCGAAGGTGGCGATGACCAAGTCCTTCGAGGAGGCGCACCGCCGCCGCTACGGCTTCCTCACCCCCGGCACCGCGCTGGAGGTTGAGTCGGTGACGCTGGAGGCCGTCGGCCTGACCGACGTTCTGGAGGACCCGGAGCTTCCCGTCACCACCGCGGTGCTGCCGCGCCGGCTCGCCACCGTCGCGATGCATATCGGCGGCCAGCGCCGCGAGGCGCCGCTCTACGACCGCCGCCAGCTTCAGCCCGGCAACCGCGTCGTCGGCCCGGCGATCCTGGCCGAAGCCGTCTCCACCACCGTGGTCGAGCCCGGCTGGATGGCGGAGGTCACCCGCAAGAACCATCTGGTGCTGACCCGGCTGGAGCCGGCGACCCAGCGTCAGGCCATCGGGGTGAAGGGCGGGGTCAAGGGCGGGGCGAAGGTCGATCCGGTGACGCTGGAGGTCTTCAACAACCTGTTCATGTCCATCGCCGAGCGGATGGGCGTGACCTTGGAGAAGACCGCCCGCTCGGTGAACATCAAGGAGCGGCTGGACTTCTCCTGCGCCCTGTTCGACCGCGAAGGCGGGCTGATCGCCAACGCCCCGCACATGCCGGTTCATCTGGGATCGATGGGCGAGAGCGTGCGCGCGGTCATTGAGCGGCGTGGCGGCAGCTTCACCGCCGGCGAGAGCTTTGCGCTGAACGATCCCTACCATGGCGGCACCCATCTGCCGGACATCACCGTCGTCTCGCCGGTGTTCGACGAGGCCGGCAAGGACCTGCTGTTCTTCGTCGCCTCGCGCGGGCATCACGCCGATGTCGGCGGCATCACCCCCGGCTCGATGCCGCCGGACAGCAAGACCATCGCCGACGAGGGCGTGCTGCTGGATTGCGTGCCGGTGGTGGAGAACGGCCAGTTCCGCGAGGAGGCCATGGTGGAGCTTCTGCGCTCCGGCCCGCATCCGGCGCGCAACCCGGCGCAGAACATCGGCGACCTCAAGGCGCAGGTTGCCGCCAACGAGCAGGGCACCCGCGAGTTGCACCGCGTCGTCCGCCTGCACGGCCTGTCCACCGTCATCGCCTATATGCGCCACGTTCAGGACAATGCCGAGGAGCAGGTCCGCCGCGCCATCGGCGTGCTGAGCGACGGCGATTTCGCGGTGACGTTGGACAATGGCGCGGTCATCAAGCTGCGGGTGTCGATCGACCATGCCGCCCGCTCGGCGATCGTCGATTTCTCAGGCACCAGCACGCAACTGACCAACAACTTCAACGCCCCGTCGGCGGTCTGCCGGGCGGCGGTGCTCTATGTCTTCCGCTGTCTGGTGGACGACGAGATCCCGATGAACGAGGGCTGCCTGCGCCCGATCGAGATCGTCATTCCGCCCGGTTCCATGCTGTCGCCCAACCCGCCGGCCGCGGTGGTGGCCGGCAACGTGGAGACCAGCCAATGCATCGTCGATGCGCTGTTCGGCGCGCTGGGGGTGATGGCGTCGGCCCAGGGGACGATGAACAACACCACCTTCGGCAACGAGTGGCACCAGTATTACGAGACGGTCTGCGGCGGGTCCGGTGCCGGCAACGGCTTCGACGGCACCGACGCGGTGCAGACCCACATGACCAACTCGCGCCTGACCGATCCGGAGGTGCTGGAATGGCGCTTCCCGGTGCTGGTGGAGAGCTTCCGCATCCGCCGCGGTTCCGGCGGGGCAGGGCGCTGGCGCGGCGGCGACGGCGTGATCCGCCGCCTGCGCTTCCTGGAGCCGATGACCGCCGCCATCCTCGCCAACCACCGCAAGATCGCCCCGTTCGGCCTGAAGGGCGGTGCGGACGGTGCGGTAGGCCGCACCTGGGTCCAGCGCACCGACGGCAGCGTTCAGGAACTGGCCTCCCAGGACAGCACGGCGATGCGGCCGGGCGATGCCCTGGTGGTTGAGACGCCGGGCGGCGGCGGATTCGGGGCTGTGGGGTAAGGGGGCGTTTTTGGGCGTGATGCCCCCTCCCTAACCCTCCCCCGCTATGGCGGGAGAGGGGACTGCCGCCGCTCCTTTGCAACACTTTCGCAAAGCTCCTACCCCCCTCTCCCGCGAAGCTCTCGCACAAAGCTTTGCTTTGTGCTGACGCGACAGGCGGACCATAGGTCCGCTGAGAGCGGG
>NZ_LGQY01000066.1:0-9289 GCF_003116065.1 Azospirillum sp. TSO5
TCTTGTCATTCGTCATGCTTCGCAACATCGATCGAATCACAAGGGACTGAAATCACTCAATTCTTTTCGGGTCAGGCTCTGAGAAAACCGGGAAGCTGAACAGCAAACGGTTCGGGGAATGATGATAGTCTAACGGCCTTGGTTCCCTGCCCCGCGTTGACCGGGCCGCCGCTATGTGGCTGGCCGAGACGTGGGATAAGGTTGCGGCAGCTGTAACCGCCGGCAACATCACGCAGCACAGCGCGAAGCACATAAAGGCTACCTTTCCTAAGGCTACCGCCTTAGACGAACAAACCGCCGTCAAAGCCATGAAGTGCTATCTCATGGCCGATGCTGAATCAGCTTCGTGTTCCCTGCCTCCGCCGGCCCGATCAGCATCCGCACCGTTGAAATCGACGGGGCGCCTTGGTTCGTCGTTAAGGACGTGTGCCTTGCCCTTGGTGTGTATGTCTATTACGGCAAGGTGAACACTGCAGACGCCATGAAGAAGTTGCCCCACACGGACAAGGGAAGTGTTGGGGTGGATCGGATCCAACCCTGGCCGTTCGATGCCCGCGCCAAGGCTGTTTCAGTCGTTTCCGAAGCCGGCCTTTACAAGTTGGTGATGCGCTCCGACTCCACCGAGGCCCGCAAGTTTCAGGATTGGGTTACGCGGGACGTGTTGCCCGCGATCCGCAAGGACGGCGGCTATATCATGGGTGAGGAAGGGAAAGCCCTTAGCCGGGATCATTTATCAGCGCATTGGAACGGCATCCCCAAGGCGCGTGGATGGGCGGCGCCAAACGGCGCAGCATGAGGGGGTGGAGTGGTGCGAGGACAGGTTGCGGGGGTACGTCGCTCCTGCGATCACGGCGGCAGCTTGACGGTGCGAGCGATCCTCTGATCGATCCGGCGCCCGTGTTCATCATTCCAATTTATAGAAAAATGTACTATACGTGTATTTCTTTTGGTAAAACACCCCAGCGCCATCGCGGATTATTAATATTTATGGTCAAGAAACACAACTTAAATTTCCCCACTTAACGCCCTGCCAGAAAGGAATGGGACGTGAAGCAATGCAAAGAATGCAATGGCAGCGGAGAAGTCGCCTGTTCGGCATGTGATGGAGGAAGAAGAGAGCCATCCTGTCCAGATTGTCGCGGCCTTGGATATCGAGGAAATGGCGAAGGCGGCACCGAAGACTGTGATCGTTGTAATGGAGAAGGAGAGGTTGCCCCCGAAGACTGCCCGAAATGCGGGGGTAGCGGTACGCAGGAGTGTTCTGTTTGCGATGGGACGGGCGACTTGCCAAGTGAAGCCTGCCCAATTTGTGGCGGGAAAGGTGAAGTCGCGTGTACTGAATGTCAGGGGGAAGGGGAGGACGAAGGGGGGGATCCTTGTCCTGAATGTGATGGCAGTGGGGTAGTCCCCTGCGAGCACTGCGTCTCATAAATTTACCGAAGTACGACATTATTGAACATGTTGCGGTGATCCCGAAGCGGGCGACCCGATAGGGCTCCTCTTCGTGAACTCGACAATAGAAGGGGCGTCAAACCGGCGGGCATCCCTTCTCATTAGGGGGCCGAGCCGGACGGGTCGTCACCACGTATGTGGAACGATAAGATCTGTCTGGTTCGCCCCAATAGATACCCTCAGGGGCTCGCTATAGCGCCCCACCCCATGTAGCCAAGCCAGCGCCAGGGCCTTCAGCGAGTCGTTTTTGGGCTTCCTGGCGAGGGCTTGACACAGTAGTCAACTTGTAAGGGCTTTCAGGCTTTTCACAGATCGCGTGAAAAGGTGGTGATTGGCGCCGATGCTCTGGGGGTGCCATCGGCCCAAAGGGACACAGAAGAACTAAGGGGGCTTGGTGGTTCGATTGCATCTCAATCAAACCCTCTTTTCCGCACCGTACGGAAAAATTGATCCTGACATTATAAAACAATTTTATCTGCAATGGAGGGGAGAGTTTTGAGAGGCTATAAAGCTTTGTCGCCGCTACCGACAAACCCCTCAGCCTTTTGCAGCCGTTGCCTGCAAACTAGCCGATAATCGGGACGTACGGACATCCGAATTATCTTGCGGCTCAAGATAACTACATAGCATCGGAGCTCGTGGGGATTTGCATTCGCAACGTGCAAACCCCCGCCTCCCACGAATGGTTTGAAGCATTCCCATGGCTATTGCCGGAACAACGAACGAGCCGTCCCTAGGCGCCCTCAGGGACTCGCTACAGCGGCCCCACAATCGCCCGCCACTCATGTAGCCACGCCCACGCCAAGGGCCTACAGCGAGCCGCCCACGGGCTTCCTGAAGGACACCCGCGACCATGAACGACCTGAATTGCGTTGCCGCCGTTGAAGGTGAACCCCGTGTTCTGGACACGGAGCTTGCGGCGGCCCTTGGTATGGCCCGGCCGACGAACATTCGCAACGTGATCGAACTTAACAATGCGGAGCTTGAAGGCTTTGGGCATGTTGCACTCACCCCGTGCAACGTCACCATGCATGATCCGAGTGCATGGAGCGCCTTACCAACTCCCGTGCCGCTACTACCGAATAGCGGCGGACTTGACGGGTTTGGAGTATTCACGCGGCCCGTGAAAACACCGGCAAGCGTGGCGGAGCTTGAGAGTTTCGGAGGTTTGGGGGAGTTGCCCACAAATTCGGACCCTTATTACCGCCACGGTAAATACCGGGAATACCCGGCTATGGTTGCACCGAACAAGGCCGGAATTGAGAGCTTTGAGATTATCTCGGTACAGCCGATAAACCTTAGCAAGCGTAGCAGAGCTTAAGGGCTTTGGCCCCCTTTGCACCTGCCAAGTGCAAATTTGTGGGCGGGTTTGAGCGTTTTGAAGGTTTGCCGTGCCGCACGGCGAACCCCGATCCCCGCGGCGGGGCGCCCCGCCAAAGCCTTCTATCTGAACGAAGAACAGGCCCTTCTAGTCGCCATGTTCTCCCGTACTGAAAAGGCGAAGGAGGTTCGGGCAACCTTGGTCCGGGTGTTCGCCGCGTATCGCCGCGGTGATCTGGTCCCGGCTGCCCCGGCGTTTCAGGTGCCTCAGACCTTCGCGGAAGCCCTGCGGCTTGCTGCGGACAATGCGGCCTTGGGGACGTTGGCGTGACTGAGGGGAAAAGTTGGTTCGTAAGTTATTATAGCCCTCAGGCTGCCAACATCTCCCTTTGGTCCCTCTGTCTCCGAAGCCTCGCTACGGACACACCATTAACCGTATAACCGGACAGCAAAGCAATTTCGGTATTCGGTAGGTATCCATGGTCGCTAAGGAGATAGTTCAATCGCCATTTCTTATTATCAATGTTGGAAACCGCTTTAGTGATCCCTGCATAGTCCAGACACCACCAGATATTATCCAACACCTCTTCATAGAAGACGGGGAAGATGATTGTTGATTTATCCCCCTGGAATACCCCAGACCCCTTACCGGGGATGACATTATGTCCATACTCCGCATGGAACACATTGTCCGGCACCAGTGCCCTTCGCTGTTGTCCGCCATAGGGGACCGTCTCTAGGAACCCGTGGTGATCCAAGAGCGCCCTCAGGGTGGAGTCGGCTATACGCCAGCGTTCCGCCATAGCGGCCACAGTAACACCTTGCTTGTCCCGCCACAGGGGTTCCCGGCGGAGAGTGGAAATCTTCGGAATGTGCATATCGTTGTTCGTCCTTTGAGAGTGGGTTGACCCGCTTACCGGCTTCTCCGGCGCCCTGGTCCTGAGAGGCGGCAGATGGCCTTCCTCCTAGGGGTGGGTGAATTGCGGGTTCTCAAAGGGTGGTTGAATTAGGTGCTGGCGTGGCCGGAGAGGTAAGCGGCCAACATCGACCATTTTTAATCAGCGAACCTAACCATCCTACCAATAATCTTCCTGGCTACTAGAGATATGTGTTGTCTGCTTTCCCACTTCGCCAACAAAAGAAGCCCCAAGGTACAAACACAAGAAACCAATTCAGAAGTTGCGGCATCTTGAACAGGCGGCAAGGGTGAGGGCAGAATACGAAATTCTCATTAGAAGGTGAGGATCAGAAATGTTGCCATACTCCGGTGTGCCTGCTCAAGAGACCTTCATCAACAGCGATGGTTTGGAAATACCCTATATGTCCTGCATTTTCCCCATCATGAAAGTGTATGGAGATAATCAGATAAGAGCTATTGGTACCGGGTTCTTCATATCCAGCACAGGGATATTCGTGACAGCCGCCCACGTTATTCACGAGTGGGCCGAAGAAGACGGAAAGATCCATTCCGCACTTGTAGGATCATATTTTGAAGCTCACAAGGGTAGTGGCACCATCAGAGGGATTGAGAGCGCGTTCTTGCATGATAAAGCTGACATAGCTATTGGCTTTATGAAGCAGACAGAAAGCGATAATGTTAATCGCGCTTATAACCAATATCTTCCCGTCAGCTTCTATTGGCCTCAGCACAGCGAGGTTGTTCAGTCAATTTCTTTTCCAGAAACCATTGTTTCAGTCCCGTATTCAAGAGAGATGCATCGGCATTTCAAGCCACAAAGCATACATGCGCCGCAGGACCAAACCATTATCTTTCCTCATCCACTTGAATCGGTCGGGCAAATTTCGAGACTTTATAAATATGGACGCGATAGAATTTTCTTACCGACTGCCTGCTATGAAGCACAGATACAGGTCTATGGAGGCTCGAGCGGCGGCCCGGTATTCGGAATGAATGGCGCAGTAATTGGCGTAACTAACACCGGCTTTGACGATTTCCCGGTATCCCATTTCACACCAATTAGCGAAATAATTGACATTGACATTAGTGGCGCTGTGAACGGGATTACCGGACAGCAGCTTAGCGTTGGATGGTTAATCGAAAACGGGTTCATTGAACTGCAAGCGGATGACGAACTACATCCCCTTCTCCGAACCCATGCCACGGGTGAATGCGGAGAGAACCCGTCCTGAGTGTCCCGATAGACCGTGCCCTAGCGAGTCGTCTCACGCCCACGCCCAAGCCGTCCCAATGAAATCCCGCTTGCCATTTTGGGACATCAGGGCGATAACGTCTAAGGGTTCATTGAGACACTTGGGACGGAACAGGCCATGTTGATCGGCTACGCTCGCACCAGCACCCTCGACCAGAAAGCCGGCATTGAGGCACAGGTCCGTGACCTACAGGCGGCAGGGTGCGAGAGGTTGTTTCAGGAACAGGTGTCCTCTGTGGACGTGGCGAACCGGGAACAGCTTGCCCTTGCCCTCGACTACATCCGGGAAGGGGACGCCCTGGTGGTGACGAAGCTTGACCGCTTGGCCCGCTCCGTCGCCCACCTGATGACGATCCTCGACGCCCTAAAGGCCAAGGGCGCATCCCTGCGCATCCTGAACATGGGCATCGACACCAGCACTCCCACCGGCAAGCTGATGCTGACCATGCTTGGTGGCGTAGCTGAATTTGAGCGGGAGATCATGCTTGAACGCCAGCGGGAGGGTATCGCCAAGGCCAAGGCTGACGGGAAATACAAGGGCAGGAAGCCCACGGCACAGGCCAAGGCGGAAGACGTAATGGCTCTGAAGGCGCAGGGCGTGGGTGCCAGCGAGATTGCCAAGCGACTCGGGATCGGCCGTGCCAGCGTCTACCGCATCCTTGGTGCCGATGCCTAAACCGCGGGGCAGGGAAGGGCGGTAGGAGTCCCAAGGGACCGGAAGACACTCCCGACCCTCCCCCGGTCCTTTGGAAAACCGACTTCAAAGAATGAGGCTTTAGGGCTGTTGATTGGTTGTTGTTCCGGCCCTTCACGGTAGGGAAGCCTGCCAGATTTCTCTAAGGGACTCCCGGCACCCCCCGGCCCCTTTGATCTTCGGTTCCCCGAGAGGGGGACGCCATTCCGTAAATCGGCCCCCACCGGGGGGAGGTGCGGCGCCTGAATTTCAACTGTGCCGTCCAAACTGTAGGCCGGTGGCGCCTTTGCTCCCATTCCGCTCCCACAGCGCAACGGGCTTCCCTGCGATGCCTGAAGGGAAGGGGCTGGACTGCGGCGAGTCGCTGAGGCAGATAGGGGGCGTTCATCGGGCAACGGATCAGCCGTGGGAGCAAACGCCCACAGCAGGCCGAAGCCTTGGGTGCAATTGGGAGCAAGATGGGAGCAAATTGGGTGCCCTGCGCCAACTACGCTTCAGGGCTAAAGGCTGAAAACCGTAAGGTTTCCAGAGGGTTAGGATGGAGGCACGGGCGGGAATCGAACCCACGTACACGGATTTGCAGTCCGCTGCATCACCACTCTGCCACCGCGCCATCCTGACCGGCACCGGCGCGCCGTTTCCGGTGCGCCCTCGGTGTGGAGCGGTGGTATAGCGGCCCGGAACGGAGCGGTCAAGGCGAATGGTGACGATTTTTGAACATCATTCGCCGGGCGCTTCACCTGCCCAGTTTCCCGGCCATCGGCAAAGGCCGGACGCCTATCGCCCGTGGTCCCATCGCTCGTGGCGTTGTGTTCGCCGAGCCTTTGCGGCTATATACGGCCATGGCAGGAAGCCGTTCGCTGTTCGGCTTGGTGCCGGTGTCGTCACAACACATCAATAAGCGACCGCCATGACCGATTTCGCCGCCGCACGCTATTTCATGGTCGAGGGACAGATCCGCCCCAACAAGGTGACCGATCAACGTCTCGTCGACGTCCTGTCGGAGCTTCCGCGCGAAGCCTTCGTTCCTGAGACGGCGCGTGGCGTCGCTTATGTCGACGACGACCTCCCCATCGGCAAGGGCCGTTTCCTGCTGGAACCGATGGTCTTCGCCCGCATGCTGCAGGCCGTCGCCGTGCAGGAGACCGACCGGGTGCTCGACGTCGGCGCCGCCGGCGGCTACTCCACCGCGGTGCTGGCCCGTCTCGCCTCGTCCGTGGTCGGCATCGACTGCGACGAAGGGCTGACCGCCGCCGCGACCGCCGCGCTGGCCGGGCAGGGCATCGCGAATGCCAAGGCCGTCACCGGCCCGCTGGCGGAGGGGTACGCCCAAAACGCCCCTTACGATGTCATCGTCGTCGAAGGTACCGTGCCGGAGGTGCCGGCGTCGCTGACCGACCAGCTGGCGGAAGGCGGACGCCTCGTCGCCATCGTCCAGGGCAAGGGCGCCGTCGGCGAGGTCCGCCTGTTCCAGCGGAGCGCCGGCGTGGTGTCGAGCCGCATCCTGTTCGAGGCCCAGCCGCATGCGCTGCCGGGCTTCGAGAAGAAGGCGTCCTTCGTGTTCTGACCGGATTCGCCGGTCGGACAGGTCTTGAACTGAACCGTGCAGTTTACCTCTGCGCGGTTCTGCGCTACCGTCGCCGTCGCCCTTGCACGAAAGTGAGCACCCATGGCCGCGCCGTTTGAGATCGAGGTGGAAGAGCTGGACCGCCGCCGCAAGGCCGGTGACGATCCGGTCGTCCTCGACGTGCGCGAGCCGTGGGAGTTTGCGCTGTGCGCCATCGACGACAGCCTGCACATCCCGATGAACGGGCTTCCCGGCCGGGTGGACGAGCTGCCGAAGGACCGCGACATCGTCGTCGTGTGCCATCACGGTGGCCGCAGCGCGCAGGTCACCATGTGGCTGCGTTCCAGGGGCTTCGACCGCGCCATCAACCTGGATGGCGGTGTCGATGCCTGGGCGCGCCGAATCGACCCGAACATGAAGGTCTACTGAACATGACCGTGCGAAGCCGTTTTGCGCGCCGCTGGCTGCTGGCGACGGCCCTGACCCTGACCGCCACGATGGGCACAGCAGTGACCGGCGGTGGTACGGCCCAGGCGCAGTCCCTGGAACAGGCCCTCGCCCAGGCCTATGCCAACAACCCGACGATCGGCGCCCAGCGCGCCCGTCTGCGTGCCGTCGACGAAGGCGTGCCGCAGGCGCTGTCCGGCTACCGCCCGACGGCCCGCGTGACCGCCGGCATCTCGCGCTCGACGGGCGAGAGCAAGTATGACGGCGGCTCGACGGGGTCCGAAGCCAATCCCAAAAGCGTCGGCATCACCGCCACCCAGCCCATCTACGACGCCACCGTCGCCCCGGCCGTCCGCCGGGCCGAACGGCTGGTCGAGGCGCAGCGCGCCACCCTGATCGCGTCGGAACAGTCGGTGCTGCTGGCCGCTGCCCAGGCCTATCTGGACATCGTCCAGAACCAGGCCATCCTGCAGCTGCAGATGAACAACGAGCAGGTGCTGCGCCGTCAGCTGGACGCCGCCCGCGACCGCTTCCGCGTCGGCGAATACACCCGCACCGACGTCAGCCAGTCCGAGTCGCGCCTGTCGGCCGCCATCGCCTCCAAGATCTCGGCCGAAGGCACGCTGCGCGCCTCCCGCGCGACCTACGAACGTCTGGTCGGCGCCGCTCCCGGCGAGCTGAAGGCGCCGAAGCCGGCTTTCCGCCTGCCGAAGAACCTGGACGAGCTGGTCGAGCTGGCCCGCGCCAACAACCCGAACGTCCTGTCCGCCTCCTACAGCGAAGCGGCACAGCGCGAGGCGGTGGATCAGCAGTACGGCCGCCTGATGCCGTCGGTGAACCTGTCGGCCTCCGGCAGCCGCACCTATGATCCCGGCCGCTCCTCCGGCATCGACCTGAACCGCTCCGACAGCGCGCAGATCACCGCCCAGGTGACCATCCCGCTCTATCAGGCCGGCCAGCCCGAAGCCCTGGTCCGCGAGGCCAAGCAGACGGCCAACCAGGCCCGCCTGCAGATCGAGGAGGCCCGCCGTCAGGTGACCGAATCGGCGGTCAGCGCGTGGCAGGCCCTGCAGACCGCGCGCGCCAGCATCGAGTCCTACTCGGCGCAGATCAAGGCGGCGCAGATCGCCCTGGAAGGCGTCCGTCAGGAGGCGCAGGTCGGCTCGCGCACCGTGCTCGACGTGCTGAACCAGGAACAGGAACTGCTGAACGCCCGCGTCTTCCTGGTCCGTGCCCAGCACGACGAGATGGTCGCGGCCTTCAATGTTCTGGCGTCCAGCGGACAGTTGACCGCCGACCGGCTCAACCTGCCGGTCCAGAAATACGACCCGCAAGCGAATTACGACAAGACGCGGGGCAAGTGGTTCGGAACGTCGGTGACCGAATGAACGAGACGGCCCGCGAAAGCGGGCCGTTTTTGTATTATGGCTTTTTTGTCAGCCCTGCCCTAGGTTTGGGTCAGGTTGACGTCTCGGGTTGCCACGATGAGCGATAAGGGCCAGCAAGAACCTTCGATGGAGGAAATCCTCGCCTCCATCCGGCGGATCATTTCCGAGGACGGCGAGCCTGCCAAGTCGGAAACCCAGGCGCCTTCGCCGCCTCCTCCGCCGCCACCCCCTCCGCCGCCCCCGCCACCCC
>NZ_LGQY01000173.1:0-9286 GCF_003116065.1 Azospirillum sp. TSO5
AGCATGATCAGCAGCGCCAGCGGCACCCAGGTGACGCCGAGCGCGCCGATGGCCAGGAAGGTGATCAGCGCGACGAAGGCGCCGATCATGTAAATCTCGCCATGGGCGAAGTTGATCATGCCGATGATGCCGTACACCATCGTGTAGCCAATCGCGATCAGGCCGTAGATCGCCCCAAGCGACAAGCCGTTGATCAATTGCTGGAGAAAATAGTCCATGTCCTCATCCCACCTTCAGCGCGGCGCAAAGGCAGGGTGCGGCGGCACGGGCACACTCGGCACACCGGTCTCGCAACAGCAGCCCCCTGTCTGGTGCAGCCCGTCCAGTCACCAAACGGAATGCCGGTTCATCGGGAGTTCCGTCTACTGGTCTGACGGACCATGATTTTTCCTGTTCGGAGGATGCCCCTGCAATCCGGCCGGGCCGTCGGGCAGGTGCCCCTCCTGACCTTTTCGGTAGTACCAGCCTGACGGATTTTTGCAAGACAGATTTGTGCTGCTCGCATGCGTGATCCTCCGGGACAACCGGAGCCTGAAATGAGAAACGCCCCGCCGGCGGTTGCCGGCAGGGCGTTTCTCGCAACGAACCAGAGACCGTTGAAGCGTCAGCGCACGGCGACCGACTGCTTGGCCGGGGCGGCGGCGACCTTCTGCTTCGGCTTGGCCGCAGCGGCGGCCTTCGCCGGCTTCGCCTTGGCCTTGGCGGTGACGACCTTCGCCGGGGCGGCCACCGGCGCCTGGGCGACGGCATAGTTGGTGTCCGGACCGCTGACCGTCTTCACGTCGCAGAGCGGACGGCTGGCCAGATGCATCAGGCCGGCGCCCTTCTCGTCCGTCGTCAGGGTGCGCAGGTCGTCGGGCGTCAGATCCTTGGCGACGGCCGAACGATCGACGAAGTTGGCGCAGTATTGCGGAATGCCGATGGTGGCGGCGCGGCGGCTAATCTCGTTCGCCAGCTCCGTCCGGAACATGTCGAACTGGCGCGTGGCGTTGCCGCCGCCCGACCGCTTGTAGAAGGCGATCAGCGACGCTTCCGAGTTGGACAGCATGGCGCGGTTCTTGACCGAGAAGTCCTGGTAAAGGTCGAAGGGCTTCTTGTCCGGCGTGACCGTGCGGCAGGTCAGGCCGACGATCATCATCTCCGTGTGCAGGCGCATCATCTGCTCGGCCGCATATTCGGAGCGGTTGTAGCAGGCGGGCGTGGCCGGGCCGCTCGACTTGGCCGGGCGCGCCTTCGCGGCAGCTGCCTTCGCCGGCGGCTTCGCAGCCTCCTTGGCGGCGGCACTCGTGGGCGCGGGCAGGGCGAGCAGCGCGCCGAGGACGGCGGCGCCGGTCAGGGCTTTCAGGGACAGGCGGAGGGCGGCGCGCTGGCGACTCATCAGGGGCTCCGGTGGCGCGGTACGATAGGACGGGTTCGGGCGGAGATGGGCGGCGCCCGACAGTCGGCGACCTTCTACCCGAACACCCGGGCTGGTCAATGGGATTTGCCCGCCGCTCGCGTTTTGTCCCATCACCGCGGCGGAGAGGCAACGCAGGTTCGGGCGGCTCGCGGCGACAGGGTCATGCCCCTCCGGACAGGGGTGGCGCCCGCCGCTGGACGCGGCGGGTCCGGCGACGCTATGGATGGACGTAGGACAGTCGGACAGGTGACAGGGCATGGCAGCCACCGGATCGCAATCGGTCGGAACGGGGTTCGGAACAGAGTATGCGGGCGGGCACCGCATCGGCATCGACCTGGGCGGGACCAAGACCGAGGGCATCCTGCTCGACCGACAGGGAAACCAGTTGGCGCGCCATAGAGTTCCCACGCCGAAAGGAGATTACGACGGCACGGTCGCGACCATCCGCGATCTGGTCGCCCGCCTGGAAGGGGAGATCCCCGGCGGGCACAAGGCGACGGTCGGGCTTGGCATTCCGGGCGCCATCTCTCCGGTGACCGGGCTGGTCAAGAACGCCAACTCCACCTGGCTGATCGGCCGCGATTTCACCGGCGACCTGACCCAGGCGCTCGGCCGGCCGGTGCGGATCGAGAATGACGCCAATTGTCTCGCGGTTTCGGAGGCGACCGACGGCGCCGGGGCTGGCTGCGGCGTGGTGTTCGCGGCGATCCTCGGCACCGGCTGCGGCGCCGGCATCGTCGTGCATGGCCGGGTGCTGGGCGGACGCAACGCCATCGCCGGGGAATGGGGGCACAACCCGCTGCCCTGGCCGACCGACGCCGAGCGGCCGGGACCAGCCTGCTATTGCGGCAGGCGCGGCTGCCTGGAGACCTTTGTGTCCGGACCCGCTGTGGCGGCGGATCATTTCGCGGCGACCGGCGAAAGGTTCGACGCCGCGACGATTCTCGCCCGCGCAGCCGATCGGTCCGCCGCCAACGACGGATGCAGGGCGACGGCGGACCGGCTGGTCGGGCGACTCGCCCGTGGGCTGGCGGCGGTCGCCAACCTGCTGGACCCTGACGTCATCGTGCTGGGCGGCGGCCTGTCGAATGCCGAGCTGCTGTACGAGCGGCTGCCGGCGGCGATGCAGCCCTGGGCCTTCAGCGACCGTCTCGACACGCCGGTGCGCCGCGCCCGCCACGGCGATTCCAGTGGCGTGCGCGGCGCCGCATGGCTGTGGCGGCCCGGAGAGCTGCCGGACGGGATCTGACCGAAGGGGCTTAGTCGGTCCGTGCGGTGCGCGGGGCCGGCGGGACATCGGCGCTGCGCGGCGGAGCAGCGCCGCGCCGGGCGGCGGCGGGGTCCACCGGCGGCGGCGTCAGCGAGTGGGAAGCGGAATAATGCTGAGTCGTCCGCTTCACATCGGTGCCATAGCGCGTCATGCCGGCACGGTCCTTGCCCGCCTTGATCGCTCCCCAATGGGACGGGGCCGGGCCGGGGATCGGCTGCGCCTGATCCATGTTGCGCAGGAGCGGGCCGGTCGGGACCATCTGGTCATACACCCAGGGCGCATACTCCTGCTTCTGGGCATGGGCCGGCAGCGACAGCGTCACCATCGCCAGCGTGGCGGCAACGGCGGAGAGGGCGAATTTGACGGCGGTCTCGGCAGAGGAGGCAACGCGGGTCATCGAACAGGCGCCTTTCGTCCGGAAAAACGGATCGGAAGGGTCAGTCGAGCGGAAAGCACCCGCGCCGTCCAATGCGGAGGCGCGTTACCCACCCCGGTCGCCGCATCCCCAAGCGGAGCAAACCCCCGTCCTTCCGATACGGACCGGAAGGCGGTTTATTGTGCCGGCAGCCGGTAGAGCGTCAGATGCAGTCGCTTGCCGGTGTTGTAGTTGAAGCCGGACAGCTCCGCCAGCGGCAGCGGCGTGACCGTGCCGAGGCTGTCGAGGAAGGCCGGTGACTCCCGATCCTCCACCAGAGCCAGCCCGCAGGCGCGGTCCGCCGTCAGATGCGCAGCCGCAGCCGCTCCATGGACAAGCTTGGTCGGCGTGCCGAGCAGGAAGACCAAGCTCGGCTCCGAATAACCGGCGGAAGCCACCACGCTGTCCGGACAGGGCCGGACCTGCGCCACCGCGCGGGCGGCCTGCCGGCTGACCCACACGCCGTCGATGTTCGGCAGCACGGCGGCATAGGTCCCGGCATAGAGCAGCGCCGCGGCGCCGACCCCGGCAGCCAGCCCGGTCCGCCGTTCGCCCCGCAGAAGCGAGCGCAGGGCAAGGGCGAAGAGGCCACCCACCGCCGGCACCAGCGCCACCCCGACCGGATCGATCCGGTGGTCGACCAGCCAGGGGATCACGGCGACGGCCAGGGTCAGGGCGCCGAAGCCGATCACGCCCAGCGCCACCGCGGCGGCAACCAGCCAGCGGCGCGGCCGTTCCCGGCTGCGGTCGAAATTGTCGATCAGGGCCGCGGCGGCAACGGCGGCAATGGCCGGGAAGACCGGCAGGGTGTAGTGCAGGAGCTTGGTCGGCACCGCTTCGAACACCAGCCAGCTCGGGACGATCCAGGCGATGCAGAAGCGCACGGCGTCCAGCCGGCGCCGCGCCCACACCCAGGGAACCGCCAGCAGCGCCAGCAGCGACCAGGGGGCGAAGGTCACCCAGAAGGTACCGAGATAATAGCCGGGCGGCAGCCCCTTGCCCTCCTGCCCGCCCGACACCTTGCCCAGCATGTCGTGGCCGACGGATTCGGCGAAGAAGGCGCCCTTGCTCTTGATGGCGATGGCGATCAGCCAGGGGGCGGCGATGGCGACGACGATGCCGAGCCCGGCCAGCGGCTTCAGCCGCTTCAGCCACCCGGCCTCGCGGTCCCACAGCGCCAGAACCAGCGCGGTGGTGCCGGACACCAGCAGGACCATCGGCCCCTTGACCAGCACGCCGACGCCGGCGGCAATCCAGAAGACCAGCGGAACCGTCCAGGCGGCCCGCCCGGCGGGGACCGGATCGCGGCGGCCGAGATAGAGATGGGCGAGCGCGGCCTGTCCGATCACCACGGTGGCGAGCAGGACCGCGTCGGTCTTGCCCATCCGCGCTTCGACCCCCAGCACGACACAGGACGCCATCATCAGCCCGGCGATGAAGCCGGCCGGGCCGCCGAACAGCCGCGCGGCCGTCCAGGCACTGACCAGAACCGCCAGGATCGCACCCAGGAAAGAGGGAATGCGGTAGGTCCAGATGACCTTGTCGGCCCCGACCGGGATCCCACGCAGCGCATCGGCCGCCGCGGTGGCGGCGCTCTGCAGCCAATAGATTCCGACCGGCTTCTTGTAGCGGGTCTCGTCCTGGAAGCGGATGTCGACGAAGTTGCCGCTGTCCAGCATCTGGGAGGAAGCCTGGGCGAAGCGGGCCTCGTCGCGGTCGAAGGGCGGCAGCACGGTGAAGCCGGGCAGGAACAGCGCCGCGGCGATCAGCGCCAGCAACGCATAGGCCCAAACCGGCAGACGGCTGCGCTGCGGGGAAATTGCGGTCACGATTTGCTCGGCACCGCGCCGTCGGCGGCCTGCGACTTCTTGTGGCTCCAGACGAAATAGACGTTGCGGGCGTAGATCACCAGACCCATGCCCTGCCCCAGCATGAAGACCGGGTCGAAGCGGTAGAAGGCATAGGCGAACAGCAGAACGCCGCCGCCCAGCGAGAAGTACCAGAACAGCTCCGGCACCACGCTGCGGCGCGCCTTCTCGCTTGCGATCCACTGCACGAGGAAGCGCATGGTGAACATGATCTGCGCGAATACGCCGACCCCGACCCAGATCAGGTCGGTGGTGCTTTGCCCCTGGAACCACGCTGCGGCGCGCTCGATCATCGTAAAATCCTGTCCCGAAAGGGTCGCTAGATGTCAATCAGAGGCGTTCGGAGACGGGGGACAGCTTCGTCCGCCGCTTCAGCCAGTAAACGCCCAGCAGATCGACCACGCCGATCAGCCCGCGCCGCCAGTTGTTGTATTTCGACACGCCGCGTTCGCGCGGGCGATGGTTCACCGGCACATAAGCCACTGGATGGCCGTGGGCGCGGAACAGCGCCGGCAGGAACCGGTGCATCGCCCCGAAGAAGGGCAGGTCGAGGAAGGCATCGCGCCGGAACAGCTTCAGCCCGCAGCCGCTGTCGGTGCAGCCGTCCTGCAGGAAGGACTGGCGGACCGCATTGGCGATCTTGGAGGCCCAGCGCTTGGACAGGGTGTCCTGCCGCTTTTTGCGCAGGCCCCCGACCAGAACCGGCGCCCCGGCTTCCCCGGTCGACACCAGGGCGAACAGCGCCGGAATATCGGCCGGGTCGTTCTGGCCATCGCCGTCCAGCGTCACGACGAACTCGCCGCGCGCGGCCTTGACGCCGCTGCGCACCGCCGCGCTCTGGCCGGAGCGGCGGACATGGCGCAGCACGCGCAGCCGGCCGGCGTCCACCGCCGCGACAAGGCGCGCCTGCGTGTCGTCGTCCGACTGGTCGTCGACGAAGATGATCTCGAAACCGCCGACCGGAATCAGCGCCCGCTCGATCTCTTCGAGCAGCGGCAGCACATTCTCGGCCTCGTTGAAAACGGGGACAACGACCGACAGCCGCACCGGCTGGCCGTTCTCCGGATAAATGCTCACGGTTTGCCATCCCATTCGCCGAACGGGCGGCAAATTACTCTCGCGGCGCGGCGAACGGTAGCGGAAAAGGATGAGACGGAAGCGGAGCAGATCCCCGCTTCCGTCCGATCCGGATTTGCAACGGCCGGATTACCCCTTCCGCCCATTGGTGGAGGGGGACAGCGGAAGCGGGACATAGCGCAGGTCGCCGCCGCGGCTGACCAGCATCAGCAGGGTCTTGCGCCCGTCTTCCTTCGCCTTGGCGATGCGGGACTCAAGGTCGGCGGGGGTCGCCACCGGCTCCTGCCCCGCTTCGACGATGACGTCGCCGAGGTCGAGCCCGCGCTGGGACGCGGCGCTGTCGCGGTCGACCTCCGTCACCACCAGCCCGTCGACATCGTCGGCGATTGAGAAGGTCTGGCGCAGGCCGGGGGTCAGCGGGGCGAACTTGAGGCCAAGCGCCGACTTGCTTTCCTCCGGCTGGGCGGAGCGGGGGGCGCCGCTGGATCCGGACAGGGCCACCTGCTGCGGCTCGTCGCGCAACTCGCCGATCGTGACCTGGACCGATTCCTCCTTGCCGCCGCGCAGCAGGGTCATCGGAACGGTGCTGCCGATCCCGGTGGAGGCGACGAGGCGGGGCAGTTGGCGCATCTGTTCCAGCGGATCGCCGTTGAAGGCGGTGATGACGTCGCCCTGGCGCAGGCCGGCCGACGCGGCCGGACTGTCGGGGGACACGCTGGTGACCAGCGCGCCGCCGGTGCCGTCCACGCCCAGGCTTTCGGCGATGTCCGGCGTCACGCGCTGGACCTGGACGCCCAGCCAGCCGCGCCGCACCTTCCCGCCGTCCTTCAACTGGTCGATGATCGGCTTGGCCAGCGAGGACGGAATGGCGAAGCCGATGCCGACCGACCCGCCGGTCGGCGAATAGATGGCGGTGTTGATGCCGATCACCGCCCCGTTGGCGTCATAGAGCGGGCCGCCGGAATTGCCGCGGTTGATGGCGGCGTCGGTCTGCAGATATTCGTCGTAGGGACCCTGCTGGATGTCGCGGGCGCGGGCCGACAGGATGCCGGCGGTCACCGACCCGCCGAGACCGAAGGGATTGCCGATGGCGACCACCCAGTCGCCGACCTCCACGGATTCGCTGTCGCCCCAATGGGCGGCGGTCAGCGGCTTGTTGCTTTCGACTTTCAGAAGCGCAAGATCGGTCGGGGCGTCGGACCCCACCAGCTTCGCCGGCAGCTTGGTCCCGTCATGCAGGGTGACGGCGATCTCCGCCGCGTCGGCCACCACATGGTTGTTGGTGACGACCAGGCCCGACGGATCGATGATGAAGCCGGACCCGAGCGCCATGCTCGGCAGGCCGTGCGGGCTGCCGTTCAGCGCGCCGTCGGGCGGAGCGTCTCCCTGCCCTCCCCTCTGGCGGTTGCGGAATTCGCGGAAGAACTCCTCCAGCGGCGATCCCGGCGGCAGGTCCAGCCCCTCCGGCAGTCGGCCGCCGCCGGCCGAGGCCTGGGGCGCCTGGGTGCTGGAGATGTTGACGACCGTGTCGATCTGCGTCCGGGCGAGGTCGCGGAAGGACGGCGGCGAATAGGTCCTGCTCGCCCCCGGCTGCGCGGCGGCGGAGGCATCCTGTGCAGCCGCAGGCAGCACCGGCAAAAGGACCGCGCCGGACAGCAGCGCGCACAGCGCCGCGGCCGGAAGGCGTCGGAAAATCGGATACGAGCGCGGCACGGACGCATGCGGCATGGACGGTCTCCGCAAAAAACGGTTGGGGCTGTTCTGCAACTGAAAACACGCCAGCCCCCGTCCGGGGTCCATCGCACTTTTCAAAAGTCGGCAATCGAAAGATGCCGGTGGCCGGATGCTGCGACCGGGGGTTTACGGCCGCTTGCGTATTTTAAAACACCCGATCTCCACCAAGCGTCGTACGCTGTTGTGACACCGGATACAAAATCACGATTCCGTGCAAAGTTATGCTGGCATTTTTGAGAAGAGTTTCCGATAGTCGTCCATACCGAAAACATCGCCCGCCAGCGTGAAGCCTCGATGCTGCTGACGCACGCGCCCGCGTGGTCCCGCGTCGGAAGCGTGCGGTCCGGGTAGACATGCTGACGAATGACTGAAAATTCACTTTGGCAACCGAGCGATATAATGAACGCAGAAACCGGGAGCGAACCGGAGTCTCCCAAGAAGCGTGGGCGCATTCCGCAGTCGGCGTGGCCCCAAATTCTTGAACGTTACCGCAGCGGCGTGACCCTTTCGGCCATCGCGCGTGAATTCGAATGCACGCCCAGCGCCATCTCCTACATCATCAAGAAGGCGGAGGCCGCGAGCGGCCAGGGCGATGCCGCTCAGGGTGATGCCAGCGCCGAAGGGATGGGCGCCGAAGGGATGCAGGACGAGGCGCAGGCCGCCGCCGGCACCTCTTCCGCAGCGCCGGAAACGGTTGGCGAGGTGGCCGCTCCGGTGACTCCGGCGGTCCCGGAAACGCCGGCACCCGCCGCTCCCGCCGCCGCGGAGCCCGAAACTCCGGCCGAACCGCGCCGTGCCGCCGGCCGCACCGGCCGCGCCACGCTGACCCGTGCCCCGCGGACCGAACCGGCCACCGAGCAGGCTTCGGCCGAGACGCCGGCTGCCGCTCCCGCGCCGGCTCCGACGGAAACGCTGCGCCTGAACCGGCCGGAGCCCACCGCGGCTCCCGCGCCGGCTCCGGTTGCCGCCCCTGCTCCCGCCCAGGCTCCCGCCGCGCCGGAGGCCCCGCGCGCGCCCGGCCAGCCGACGCCGCCGGTGGATGCGGTGGAAGGCCGTCTGCGCGACACCGCCAAGGCCTGCATTTCCGCCTATCGCGGCTGGCGTCAGCAGCCGAGCGAGGCGACGATCCAGGCGCTGTCCGAAACCGTGCACGAACTGCGCAAGGCCCTGGCCCGCGTGGAGATCGACATGTCGGCCAGCCGTCGCGAGGAACAGGCGATCCGTCCGATCCCGATCCCCGCGCACCGGGCGTCGCGCCGCCCGAACTGAGCCGTCTTTGAAAAGCGGATTTGAAAAAGCCTCCTTTGAAAATCCGCCGCCCGAAAAAAACCTCCGCACCCACCCGGGGCGGAGGTTTTTTCATGGCCGCGTCTCCGCTTGCACCATCCACGCAAAAGGGGCTTGACGGCCCCCCGATCGAAAGGCTAATCCTCTGCGCCCCGATGGAAGGGTGGCCGAGTGGTTAAAGGCAGCAGACTGTAAATCTGCCCGCGTTAGCGTACGCTGGTTCGAATCCAGCCCCT
>NZ_LGQY01000078.1:0-9016 GCF_003116065.1 Azospirillum sp. TSO5
CTCTTACCCCGCTGAGCTGCGACCAGCGGAATATTTCATGAACCACGATCACGTCGGAGGTGTCGTCACACAACGCTTACGAATGGACAGGCTATACCATTGATCCTAATAAAGGATTTCTGTGGAAGGTGGCCCTACACAGATGCCGATGAAGGGCTATCTGCTAAGCGCCTTCCTTCCACAAATCACTGGGATAACAAGTACGGGGGCTGGCCGAGATTGAACGGCAATCCACACGACAGCCGAATGGCTGAGCCCCCCCACAGGCTTTCTGCTCAGCCACGCATAAGGCTGGCCACGGTGTTGAGCGCCTTGTCGCCCCCTCCGACGGTGAAGCGATTGTCGAAAAGACGCGAGATCGCCTTCCGGAGAGCATCCCTGTCCTGCGCCTCGGCTGCCGTCTCGCCGTCATCCACGATGCGGTCGTGAAGAGCCTTGTCCACAGCCAGGTAGCGTTCAGCCGCGAGATTTATGAAGAATTGAATGAGATAGGGCATTTGGCTCAGGAGTTCGCGGAACACGATCCCGTCCATTGCCTTGAGAGCACGCTCAGCATCGTCCAATACATTTGCCGATATTGCGCTGCGCACCGTGGAAGCCAGCCGATCGAAGGTCTCGCAGACGCGAGGATCCGCGTCGTCGCGGATGTCCTCGTTGAAGGTCCTTTCTGCCTCCGCAAGTTCCTGCCGAAGAATCGCCGCTCGGTGTTCGGGAGCATGACGCAACCGAGACAGCTCCTGACGCATGCCACGCGCCTCCTCCGTCACGGATCTGCGTGAATCCGCGTCGTGGGCCTGGGCCAGCTCGTTGCGCTGGGTCAGCAGCTTGGCCCGCACCGTGTCGAGAACCGTTCCGGCCGACGCCCCGATTGACTGCTCCGCCGCGGCGAGCTCTCGTTCGGCATCCGCGAGAACCGAATAGGCGAGGGCTGCGCCATCCTGGCCGTCGAAGTTCTGGTGCCCAGCGGTGTCGGCGTAGAACTTGTCCGTGTCGAACGTGCGTCCAATGCTCGGGATCTCGATGGTGCTGTTCAAGAGGCCATTGTCGTCCATGTGCCAGTGGATGAGGATCTCCTCGCCCCTGCGGAGTGTCTCACCCTTCTCGAGATGCTTTTCGGCATCGATCCGGAATGAACCGACGAAAAGGTTCAGTTCGGGTTCCGGCACGCCCGGCGATTGTTGGTAGAGATCAACGTCGATGTGGCCCTCACCGCCACCGGTGATGCTGCGCGCTGCTTTGAAGGTTTTCGTGCCCTTTGCGGGAAGCAGGGTCCCCTTTTCCACCAGAGGCTCGAGCATGTTCCGTTCTGATCCGCCGGCACTGTCGACGATCTTCACGGACACGGTCTGTGTCGCGGGGATTCCGGCGGCGCTCGCAAACGTCTTTGTGATGGAAATGAGGGTGGAGGCGCTCGCAACCGGCCGGCCGGCGGGATCAAGCACCGTGATCCGAATCACGTTCTCGCCGCGTTTTGGAAGCGGCACCTGGACCACAAGATCCGAGGTGATCGCAAGAAAGCCGGAGTTCCCCCCTTCGGAACCCTCGGCCTGGAGGGTAAACCCCTTCCCATCGATTGCCGAAGACGGGCGGACTCGAATGCGTGCCCGGTCCTCGGAGGTCCGGGCCGGGAAGTCGTAGCGGATCTCAACCGCTCCTCTCGACGATTCCATCCCACGGGTAGTCTTGCGTGCGCTTGAGCTCCCGCTCCAGTCCCGGCTCTCCGCAAAGATCGCGGCCCCCACTGCCACCGCTGTCATTGGATCGGTGTTTAGATCTGCAGCAATCCCGAGCTCTTGTGGAACTCGCGAGCGGACCCAGGGCATCTTGGATGGGCCACCGATGAAGACGACCCGATCGATATCCTCATGGCTGTAGCCGTGTTCCCGCAGGATTTTGCGGCAGAGCTCGATCGTAGCGTCGATATGATCGCAAGTGAGCCCATCCAGGTCCTTTCGTGTAATCTCAACGTCGAGGTAGACATCTGTGCCGTCGAGATCCTGGATTCGGACATCCTCATCGCCCGCAAAGATGATCGTGCGGTCGGCCGAGGACAACTCGATCTTAGCCCTCTCTGCCGCGGCGCGAGCGACGCCGATGAGGCGTGAAAAGCGTTTGTCCGACTGGAAGTCCGGCGGAAGGTTGAAGTTATTGATCAGCCAGGGGCGAACCAGCGAATTGACGATATTGCGGTCGAAATCCCGCCCCCCAAGCATGTTGATGCCCTCATGAGCGACCACACTCACGGTGCCGTTGACGCTCTGGACCAGCGCGACGTCGAATGTTCCTCCGCCCAGATCGTAGACCAGAAACTGACCATTCTTGTTCTTCGCGTGGGCCATGGACGCCATCGCGGCGGCGATCGGCTCTTGAAGAAGTCCGACCCTTTCTAAGCCGGCCATCTCTGCCGCGCGGATCGTGGCCTCACACTGCATCTGGTTGAAAGCTGCTGGGATGGTGACGACCGTGCCCTCGATCTCGATGTCTCCCGCCTCCGTCCTTACCTGTCCCAACAGTGTCCTAATAATCTCGGCGCTGCACTCCTCCGGAAGCATGGCCAGGTCGGCGGCCTTGAACTTCACAGGGCTGGAGGTCCCCATCAACCGCTTGAAGCCTTGGGCCACATTCTCAGGCGACAGCAGAGCCTGCTGATAGGCCCGACTGCCGACGAATTTATGCCCGAGCTTGTTGATGTTGATCACGCTTGGCAGGACGTCGGTCCCGTCTGCCGTTTTGAAGAGGCGGATTTCTGCACCGTCGGTGCCGACAATCGCAGAGTTGGAGGTGCCGAGATCAATCCCGAGATACATCGTGTGCCCCTTCTTCCCGCTTGAGCAGGACCTTCCCCATCAAAATGACCTGCATGCCCTGTACAACCGCCGGTTCCACCGTCATATCGACGAGCAGGTTTTCCGCCCCTTCGAAATCTTCGATGTTGATGGCAGTCGCCGGAAGGCTCGGCTCGAACTCACGCCCGTCGAGATGCACCAAGCTCAAGCCAGCCTCCCGTAGAAGCCCCTCGAGCCGCGAGGCAGAGAACCTAGCCTGAGCCGCCGCACGCGCCGTTTGCTCTCGAGGCAGGCGTTCTCCTGCTCGCTCGAAGGCACGCAACAGTTTCCAGAATTCGACGGCAAGGGCCGCTGTGATCCTGCTTTCCATCACCGTCACTTTCTCAGAAGGGCCCGCTCGGTCTCGGCGTCCCATTGCTCGTTGGGTAAAAGGCTATTGTTTTCCTTAAAAGATTTTAAGGCCCGGCTCGAACTCGGTCCCCAGCTTCCGTCGATGGCGCCGCTGTAGTAGCCAAGCTCGCGAAGCCGTGTCTGTGCTGCGATTGCTCCCTCCCGTGTCCGGAGATCGAGCGTTGGCCGTGCGCTTGTTTCTGATGGCAGGGCACTTGTTGGCTCAGTGGGCCGATACACGGGCGGGGAGGGCGCCGGCCGCCACGACGCCAGGATTTTCTCGGCATCACGCCGGAATGTCAGCCGCTGCTGGGGGGTTTCCGCCTGAACCGACTGAAGATCACTGCCACGATAGCGGAAATTTGCGCATCGTTGGTTCTGTTCAACAATCAGGGCGTTGAAGCGGTCGATCTCCGGGTTCGACATCGGCAGGTCCCGCAACACGTCCAACCGCTCCGACTGATAGACGCAGTACCTGATCTGTCTCTTGGAGAGAACCAAGCCCGTTCCAACGGGTGGAGCCTCCTCACCGTCATCGCGTGTCGTTGTAAGCGAAGCCACGGGTGGCGCTTGCGTGTGGGTTGCTGAGAGCGAGGGACCCGAAGACGACGGCCGCCGTCCCGATGGCGAGTTCGCGTTGACGAAGATCACCACACCGGCGATGACCGCAACTGCCCAGAAGAGGCGTCGTCTGGTTCGAGAGCGTCGCCGGCTCTGCAGGGCCTTCCGCGTATCTTGAAGAAAATGGCGCTCATCAACGCTTGCCCCTGGCAGTAGAGCATCGATGGCGCTAAGCGCTGTCACCGTGTTTCCCGACCTCGCAGTCCGATTGAGCTCGTCCCACAGGATGTTTCGCTCAATGGTTCGCTTATCTTCATTCAACTTCCTTTTAATGCTTTGAGGAGATCGCACCGCCGTGCATTGCAACAGTCCGTTGATCAGCATGAGAGCCGCGGAGTGGTTCTCCGTCTTGTTGTTCAACTCAATTGCAAGCTCCCGGATGATGTTCCAAGGAGCATGCTCGGCATCCGTGCCGTCGACGCGTTTGACGGCCGAGGTAAACGCGCTGTATAAAGCCTCGCTGAGTCCACTCCCCCCGGGGCCGAAACCATTCATTTTCAGGTCGGCGACAAATGTGGACATCCTCTCCTTCGCGGTTTCGATCGCAGCGAGCAGCGGAGACATGGCCGCTTCCAAACGGGCTTCTCGTGCCAGCTTCGCAAGGGCTTCCGTGTCCTCGTTGAGCTGAATGGCGGCAGATGGCAACTCGGCGAAGGTTTCGTGTAGGGCCTGAGTGATGGAAAGCGCCAGCTCGAATAGCTGCTTCTCGTTAGCGAGCCAGAGACAGAACCCCCTCACATCGGCCAGGACCTTCTTCGAACGAGGTTCATCGAGTCCCTTGGCCTGCTCGAGCAACTGTGTCGGCTGACTCAACCGATCCCAGTCGCGGAGAAGGGCCGTTAGGTGGCGGTGGTGGGTGTCGTCCTGTGGACTCGTCCGTGCTTTTTCCAGGGTGTCCCTGATGGCGTCGGAGATCCTCGACAGATGAGGCTCAGACCAAGCATCATACTCGCGCGCAAGCAGATTCAGGAGCTTTGCACTGGCGTCACCGCTGTCCAGGAACTCCTTGACCAGTGTGGTCATGCAGGTTCCGGGATCAGTGTCGGCGATCACGCCTTGGAGCGCCGCCTTTGCATGCTTCCGCTGAAGGTCTGTAATGGCGTGGTCAAGCAACTCGGTGTCAGGCTTGCCCAGGCCTGCGGCCGCTCTGTTGCTTTGCAGCACAGACATCACGGACATTGTCGTGAACGCGCTGTGCGCACTCAGGAGGGCCCTGACCGCCTTCGGTCCCCCCGATCTGCGAGCGCACAGGTCGGCCGCCAGATTCGCGCGATCAAGCCCAGGGAGATCTGCCAAGGCTGAGAGAAGCTCGGCGCATCGGCCGTCACGGAGCTTCTCGGCGATATCTCGTGCTGCTGAGGGTGAAAGGCCAGGCAGCCAGCCCACCTCTGCCGCGATACGCGCCTTCGGCGTCATTAGCGCCTGCTGGGCACGAAGGAGCTCCTCCTCGCCATGATGGCCTTCGGCAAGGGCATTCTCAAACGCCTCGACGACATCCTCGCGTGTCGCGCGGATTGAGGTCCCGAGAAGGTGGAACGGGTTTTCCGTCAGGGCGAATATCACAGCGAGAAACCACCTAGATTCGACAGTCAAATCTGGCACGAGGCGACGAGTCGCTCGTCTCGTGGCAGGCCCTACCTAAAAAGCGTATCAAATCAGAAGGAGCTTTCGCAACCATTCGATGAGAAGATGCCGCTAATAATATCTCTACAGATATTATAATGTTTGTAGAGTTGAAAGTGAGTTGAGCGCTAGACCAATCATCAGGGCCCAGATGGTAATTCCTGATGTTGTGAGCGCAACCAAGCACGTTGCCGGTTGACAACAGCCCCCACAGGCCGCCAACCGCTATCATCTGACCGCACTGACTCGTCGCATAGGCCAGCACACCACCCTCAGCCTCGTCTGGTGACACGAGGAAGCCCAGCTCGAAACCGATCTATGCGTGGCGCAACGGGGCTGATCGGAACGTTACTGATCAGTCGAACAGGCCGTCGGAAACGCTGGACCAGACCTCCACATCGGCGATGTAGGACAGCGCCATGTCCGCCGACTTGTGGCGGGTCTGCTTCATGATGGCGGCCAATGTGTGCTGCTTCTGGGCGGCGGCGGTGGTCAAGCCGCGACGCAGGCTGTGGCCGGCGTAACCGGTGGCCTCAAACCCGGCGCGGATCAACGCGCTTTGCACGATGCGGGCGACAGCGCGGTCGGAGAGCCGGTGCAGACCATCGCGCAGGTCGCCGGTCCGGGTTGCCTGCACATAGAGCGGACCGGGGTCGTTGCCGCGCACCGCAAGCCACCGCAACAGGGCAGCGCGCGGACACACCGTTGATTCCCGTGCCGCCGCCAGCGGCACCACGGCGCCGCGCCCCAGCCTGGTCGGTCTTCGAGCGCCGCAGAGTCACCAACACCCCGCGCGGCTGGATCTCGACATCGGCGCGATCAAGGGCGGCAATCTCGGAGCGGCGCAGGGCGCCGTGCAGGCCGGTGAGCAGCAGGCTGGCGTCGCGGGCGCCGAGCGGGCTGGGTGGCAGGGCGGCGAGCACCGGACGCATCAGCTCCGGCAGCAGCGGCGCCACCTTGGTTGGCCGGGTGCCTTTGGTGCTGGCGACGCCGGCGAGCACCTCGACGATGGCCTTGTGCTGGAGGTCGACCGGCACCCCGTCCTGGCGCAGATAGTGAGCGACCCCGGACAGGTAGGTGCGGATCGAGGCGGTCTTGAGATCGCGCGCCAACGCGGTGACGAACAGCACCAGCTGCCGCAGATCCGGGCTCAGCGGATCGAGGCCATGGTCGCCGCACTAGGCGCCATATCGCCGCCAGCCTGTCTGGTAGGTGGTGCGGGTCTTGGCGGCCTTGGCGCGCTGGACAAAGGCCTGGGCGTCGGCGACCAGCGCCGCCAGATCCGCGGACGGTAGGGCCGGGTCGAGCGCGACGGGAAGGAGCGTGTTGGGATCGGTGGTCACGCGCGGCCACTCCGGTGATTGACGCGCCCGTCCGCCGCGTCGAGCTAGGCGCGCAGGCGGGAGAGCACGGCAGCGGCCTCGGGGGTGTCGAGCAGATCGGCTGGCCGGCGCCCGGCGAAGGGCCGCTCGGCGATCGGCGTCTCCAACCAGCACACCACGCGCTGCAGCATGCTCCCTCTCCCCGATTGGTTGTGGGCCTACTGGCGGAGCCTAGCAGGCCGGGAGTTGCCGGCCAACCGTCTGTTTACCCGATTAGCGGACGGTTCGCGGGGCACGCCTGATGGAGCCTTTCCCGCCCGCCTGAGGGAGTCTTCTCCGACCCAGGTGCGCGGCGCCGCCCTATCCCGCTCGGCCCCGGCGCCGCACGCGCTTCGCCGTCACCGCGTCCGGATCCGCGGGGCCGATCGTCTTCTTAGGGTCCAGACCCATAGAGAGCCTTTCCGTCAGGGAGCCGTTGTGATTCAACGCGCTGGAAAGGGGCTTTGCGATGAGCGACGGTCAGTTCTGGTTGACGGTGGAGCAATTCGGGCGGCTTGAGCCGCACCTTCCGCGCGACACCCGAGGCAAGCTGCGCGTGGACGATCGCCGTGTGATCAGCGGAATCGTCCATGTGCTGAAGTCGGGCGGGCGCTGGGCAGATGCTCCACCGGTCTACGGTCCCCGCAAGACGCTCTACAACCGCTTTGTCCGCTGGGCGGCCAAGGGCGTGTGGGAGGACATATTCCAGGCCTTGGCGGCGGCGGGTGGCCCACCGGCCCAGGTGATGATCGACTCCACGGCGGTCCGCGCCCATCGTTCGGCGAGCGGCGGGAAAGGGGGAGCACGCCCAGGCTATCGGACGGTCCCGAGGTGGGAGAACCACCAAAATCCACGCCCTGAGCGATCCGCGCGGTCGGCCGCTCGCCTTCCTGTTGACCGGCGGTCAGGTTGCCGACTGCACCGCCGCCGACCGCCTGCTCGACCGGATGCCCGCCACCGATCTCCTGCACGGCGACAAGGGATACGACAGCGCCGCTGTTCGCCGGAAGATCGAAGAGGCGGGAGCCGCGCCCAACATCCCGCCACGCGCCAACAAGCGCTGGAAAAACTGCTTCTCTCCCTACCTCTACCGGAACCGCAACATCATCGAGCGCATGTTCGGACGCCTCAAGGACTTCTGGCGCATCGCCACCCGTTACGACCGCTCCGCAACCAACTTCATGGCCGCCGTCCACATCGTGGCAACCGTCGCATACTGGTTATGAGTCCGGACCCTAGGGCCTTCCACGGAAGGATTGGCCGTCGCCCACCGGCAGGCCCAATCGATATGGCGTTCCGTCAGCTCGGGATAGGCGCGGAGGATCCGCTCAATCGGCAGCCCCTTCTCGGCCGAGGCAGCGACGTCGTAGACCGGGATCCGGGTGCCGCGGAAGACTGGCGTGCCGGACAAGATCGCCGGATCCCGCACGACCAAGTCGCTCAAATCATCCCGCTCGTCCACGCGCGCTCGGCGTAATACTGAGCTAGTCCCTCCACGATCGCCAACTCGCTCCGGCGGAAATCATTGGCCTCCCATCTCACCCCGTCGATGTCGAGTCCGGCGTGCGTATAGGCATGCGCCAGCTCATGGGCGAGTACGACAGCCGTGACGGGCTCGAGCGGCGCACCGAGAACCTGGGCGAACAAGCCGACCACACCCCAAAAAATCTCAATCCGGCTTTCGGAATCGCGGGCGCCGTTCGGCCGGGGATTGTAGCTTCCCAGAATGTCGTCGTGGACGGTTTCGACGCGTTTGTCGAACAACGCGTGGATCAGGTCATAATGCTGGAACTCTTCGTGCAGCACACGTACGTGAGCGCGCCGTGCAGGGCCGCATCGGCACCGGCGAAGCGCTCGGCCGCCTATGCGCGCGGAGGCTGGGGTCACGGTCACCGGCGGCGTGCGGCTTGGCCCCGCCACGCTGGTCGCAGTCGAATCGCCGCTGAAAGCGCGCGCGATCCAGGAGTATCTCGGACGCCTGGATCATCAGGTCTTCGCGACGGAAGAGCACATTCGCGAGCTCGATCTCATCGACCCAGAAGGTCAGGCTGCCGCGTCGGCGCAGCTCCGCTTCGTATGAGGATCAATTCGTCAGCGTAAATCGCATCTTGGGGATGCGGTGGCGGCGGGCAGCATTGTGCTTGAAGGGCATGGTGGGCGCAGCATTCGGAACAACGGGGCGCCCTTCTACACGGCACGTCAGCCCTCCGCAAATTGGCTCGGCAACGCCTCCAT
>NZ_LGQY01000134.1:0-8619 GCF_003116065.1 Azospirillum sp. TSO5
GAAAATTTCCCCCGCCGCAAGACGCAGCCCTTCAACGGCTATGGCGAAGAGGTCGCGTCGCTCTATGCCGGGATGGACCTGAAGGCGAATTTCTGACCATGCCCGCTCCCATGGCCACCGCAGGCGGCGTCGATTGGCGCGCCGCCGCCAACGCCGCCCTTGCGTCCCGCTGGGCCAAGCCGGTCGTCTTCACCGCCGCCCTGGTTCCCCTGGTCTGGACCGTCTGGCTCGCCTACACCGGCGAGTTGGGGGCGGAGC
Source organism: Azospirillum sp. TSO5 (assembly GCF_003116065.1). Taxonomy (NCBI): domain Bacteria; kingdom Pseudomonadati; phylum Pseudomonadota; class Alphaproteobacteria; order Rhodospirillales; family Azospirillaceae; genus Azospirillum; species Azospirillum sp. TSO5. The sequence goes on from NZ_LGQY01000134.1 coordinate 259, forward strand.
CGGTGCTGGAAAGCGTCAAGGCCAGCGGACTCTGGGCCCTGCGCTTCCTGCTGATCGCGCTGGCGCTGACGCCGCTGCGCATGCTGACGGGGCTGGCCGGGCTGGCGCGCTTCCGCCGGATGCTGGGGCTGTTCGCCTTCTTCTACGCCTGCGTCCACCTGTCCACCTATATCGGGCTGGACCAGTTCTTCGACTGGGCGGCGATCTGGAAGGACATCGTCAAGCGGCCCTACATCACGGTCGGCATGGGCGCCTTCCTGATCCTGACAGCGCTGGCCGCCACCTCCACCGACGGCATGGTCAAGCGGCTGGGCGGAAAGCGCTGGCGCGCCCTCCACAAGGGTGTGTTCATTGCCGGGCTGGCCGGCTGCCTGCACTTCATCATGCTGGTGAAGGGCTGGCAGACGGCGCCGCTGATCTATGCGCTGATCTGCATCGGGCTGCTGGCCTTCCGCCGCTGGCCGATCCGGCTGGGATCTCATAAGGACAGGCGGCGGAAGGAAGCTCGGCAAGCTCCGGTCAGAACACGGCCCGCAGCAGTCCAACGGTCCGGCGAAGCGCCAGCACCGCACTTTCCGGATGGAAGCTCCCCCGCTCGTCGCAGTTGAAGCCATGGCCAGCCGGATAGACATGCACCGGCACCCACGGATAGCGCGCGCTTACCCCTTCGGCGACCGACAGCGGGATGGCGTGGTCCTGCTCGCCGAAATGAAGCAGGGTCGGCACGCGCGGGGCGCTGTCCAGCGTCTTGCCGATCTCCCCGCCGTAATAGCCGATGGCCGCGCGCACCGGCAGGGCCGAGGCCGCCGCCCAGGCGATGCTGCCGCCCCAGCAATAGCCGACGATGGCGGCCGACCCGTCACCGCCCAGATAGGCCAGCGCCGCGGCGACGTCCTGCAGGGCATCGGCGGTCGCCACCGCGCCCTTCAGCGCGATGCCCCTCTGGATGCCGGCGTCGTCATAGGGCAGTTCCACCCCGCGTTCGGCCCGGTCGAACAGGTCCGGCGCCACGGTGGTGAAGCCCTGCTGGGCAAAGCCGTCGCAGACGCTGCGGATGTGGTGGTTGATGCCGAAAATCTCCGGCGCCACGATCAGTCGCCCGATCTCCTCGCCCTTGGCCGGCGCCCGATAGGCGCGCAGCCGGTGGCCGTCCGCCGCCGTCAACTCGATCCAGCCGGCGGTTGATGCGTCACTCATGTCCCGAACCCTCATCTTGCGAGACCGTCCAGGCGGTCATTGCCCAGGATCATAAGGCGCTGGACCGTCACGGCAACTGGCGACAGGGCAGCGGACCGCCGCGATGGTCATATCCGCCCTTCCGTTCGTATTATTGCCCCGCCACGCTGCGGATTGCGGCCTCCGGGCGCTTCACCGGCCGAACAGGTCCTTGAGGGCCGGAGGCAACTGACCGCCCGGAATCGGCAGGGGGAGGTTTCCCGCCGGCTTGTCGGCCTTGCCGGAATTGCCCGAGCCGAGGACGCCGCCGAGGATGTCGGCCGGAGAGGCGCCTTCCTTCAGCCGCCTCACCGCCTCCGCGGCCTTCGCCGGGTCCTTGATGGCGGACAGGGCGACCCCACTGAAATCGGGCTGGATCGAAGGTGCGCCGAAGCTCCCCGTCACCAGGACGGGGACCGTCACGCCGGCTTGCTGGAACTGCCCGCCCTGCCCCTTCAGACTCGACGTCACCGTCGGTTCGAGGCGGAGGTCCAGCCGCCGATCCGGCAGCGACACCGTGCCTTGTCCCTCCACGCGGAAGATCGGCGCCAGCATGCGCAGGTCGCCGGTGCGGGCCACGCCGTGATCGAGGCGGAAGTTGCCCCCGAACTCGGCGAAGTCGGTTTCCCGTGCCGCGGCCTGCATCTGTCCGGTGGCGGCGGCGACCGGATCGCGCAGGATCGCCGCGATGTTGATCCCCCGCAGCGCGCCGTCGCGGAACAGGATGTGGGCCGTCCCCATCAGGGCGGACACCAGCGCCTTCTGGCTGCCGCCGGCCGAGGTCACGTCGATGTCCAGCGCGGTGGTGCCGCGGATCACGTTGGTCCCGGCGAAGGTCGCCAACACCTGTTCGGCCTGCAGGCCGTTGGCGGTCATCTTCAGCGCATAGCTCGCCGGCTGCTTCGTGGCGTCCACCCTCAGGCCGCTGCCGGTATGGCCGCCGAAGGCGGGAAGGTCCGGCACATCGACCGCCAGAACGCCGTCCCGAAGAATGATGGTGGTCCGGGTGGGCCCGATCCCGATGCCCCGGATTCGGGTCCCTTTGCTGTCGACGACCGCGTCCAGGTTCAGACGCCGCAACGGTGAAACGTCGATCGGCTCGTCGCTCCAGCCGGCGTCCGCGGAACCCGGCGCGGGTCCCTGGGCCGGCGCAGCCGGGGCGGGGGCGGGAAGAAAGCGGTCGAGGTCGATCGGATCGACCGACGCCCGCAGCGTCACGGCCGGCACCTTGCCCGACCAGTCGGCGCTCACCGCACCGCTCGCCTTGACGTCGTCGAGCGCCAGATTGAAATCGTCCAGCGACGCCTGCGGCCCACCGAGGCCGGCCTTGCCGGTGAGATGGACCGTCCGCACCGGCAGCGTCCCAGCGTTCGGAACCCCGAGCCAAGCCGCCAGTGCGGTAACATCAGGCACCGACGCCGACAGCGGCCCGCCGGTGCGCCCATCGGCCTCCGGTTTCGCATCCAGCTTGACCTCGAACAGGTCGGATGCCAGCCGACCGCGTGCCGCCGTCGGCTTGCCTGCGGCGAGCGCGCGGGGGGAGTCGACCTGGGCCGTCAGGGTCAGCGCACGGCCATTGACCGCGGCATGGCCTTCGATATGAGCCGGCGTATCGAGATCAGGCATCGCCACGACCAGCGACCCATCCGACAGGGCGATGGACTGGCCGGACCGCTGGTCGGTGTAGCCGGCCGCGACATTGCCGATGCGGACGTCGCCCAAGCGCAGGTCGGGAAGCTCTTGGGGCTTCTGCCCTTGCGGGCCGGCAGGCTCATTGCCCTTACCGGCGCCCTGGCCGCCAAAGTCCCAGTTGCCGCGCCCTCCGGCATCCACCACCAGATTGGCCCGCAGGCCATCGACATGCAGACGCTCCAGTTCGACGGTGCCGTGCAGCAGAGGCCACAGCGGCAGTTCCAACTCGGCGTTCCCGACCTCGACCATCGGCGGGCGTCCGCTGCCGGGCACATCGGACAGGGCCGCCGATGCGACCGCCGCTTTCAGCCGCGGGAACAGCGATACCGAGGCGATCCGGAGATCGAGGTCGCGGCCGGTGCGCTCCTTCACCGCCGCGGTGATGCGCTGGGCAATGAAATCCCCGGTCAGGACAAAGGGCAAAGCGGCCACCGCGACGACGACCATACCGACGATGACGGCCAGTGCGATCAGCAGCTTTCTCATGACGCCCCCCTTTGCCGCGGAGAGGGCACCGCTTTCACGGCGCCCGCCTCCCGTGCCGGACAATAGGCGATCCTACCCTTCGTTGCCCCGCCACGTCTCGGCGGATGTGTCCGCCCCGGCGGTTATACGCCCATCGCTCCGCCGCAGCTTGCGCAGGCTGACCTCGATCGTCCGTTCATAAGTGACGAGAGGCGGCTTGAGGCCATGGTTGAACAGGTCCTGCCGCAGCGCGTGGCTGGTCCCGGTCAGGATCACTTTCACGCCGCGCCGGGCCGCCTTGTGCGCCAGCCCTTCGATGGTGTTGGCGGCGGTGGAATCGAGAAACGGCACGGCGCCGAAATCGACGATCAGCACCCGATGCGTGTCGGCGATGCGGTCGAGCACCGAACCGATGGAGGCCGCCGCGCCGAAGAAGAACACGCCGGAGATGCGGTAGATGACCACATCGGGATCGGCGGCGGCTTCATTGTAGGGCGTGCGGGCGGAGGAGGCACCGTCAGGCCGATCCTCGGCGACGAACGGGGTCTGGCTCTCGATCGCGGTCACCTTCGACATGCGATGGATGAACAGCACCGAACCGAGCGCGAAGCCGATGACGATGGCTTCCGACAGACCGCGGAAGATGGTGAGCAGGAAGGTCGACAGCAGGACCGCGGCGTCCCCGCGCGAGGAGCGCAGCAACAGCGCGAAGGCCGGCTTCTCGACCATGTTCCAGGACACGACCGCCAGCACGCCGGCAAGGCTGGCCAGCGGAATGAAGCTGGCCAGCGGTGCCGCGACCAGCACGAAGACCAGCAGGAACACCGAATGCAGCATGCCGGAAACCGGCCCATGGGCACCGGCGCGAACATTGGTCGCCGTGCGGGCGATGGTGCCGGTGACGCAGAATCCTCCGAACAGGGCCGAGGCGATATTGGCGGCGCCCTGCCCGACCAGTTCGCAGTTGGAACGATGGCGACGCCCGGTCATGCCGTCGGCGACCACCGCCGAGAGCAGCGATTCGATGGAGCCGAGCAGCGCGAACGACACGGCGCTCGGCAGGACCGCCTGGATCTTGTCCAGGGTGATGGCCGGCAGGCTCGGCATCGGCAGACCCGGCGGAATGCCGCCGAAATCCGTGCCGATCGTCGCGACCTCCAGGCCGAGACCGGCGGTCACCGCCGCACTCCCGGCGACCGCGATCAGCATGCCCGGCCAATGGGGCCGCAGAATCTTCAGACCGGTAATGATGCCGATCGACGCCAGCGCCAGCCCGACCGCCGCAGGTTTCGCCGTCGGCAGGCTCGACCACAGCACCGGCAGCTTGTCGAGCAGCGGCCCCGGCTCCGGCACACCCAGGGTCAGCCCGAGCAGATCCTTGATCTGACTGGCGAAGATGATGACGGCGATGCCGGCGGTGAAGCCGACCGTCACCGGATAGGGCATGAACTTGATGTAGGTGCCCAACTGCAGAAAGCCGATGGCCGCCAGGATCAGGCCGGACAGCATGGTGGCGAGGATCAGCCCGTCCATGCCGTGTGCCTGGACCGTGGCGGCGACCAGAACGATGAAGGCGCCGGCGGGGCCGCCGATCTGGAACCGGCTGCCGCCGAGAGCGGACACCAGAAGGCCGCCGAAGATCGCGGTGTAGAGCCCCTGGGCCGGCGACGCGCCCGACGCGATGGCGATCGCCATGGAAAGCGGAAGCGCGACGATGGCCACCGTCAGCCCGGCGATCGCATCGGCGCGGAAATTCGATAATCCGTACCCCTCGCGCAGAATTGTGACGAGCTTCGGGGTGAACAATTCGGCAAAACTGGGCTGACGAGGTTGGGAAATCGGTTCGGTTCGGGCTGTCATCTGTCCGGCGGCCTTCAATAAGGCGGCGGGATCGTCGGCATCAGGTCGGCGGTCGCCGTCGCAGGTTCGATCGGGTGTGGCGTCAGGATTTTTCCGTCGGTGTCCTCAGCCGGACGCCTCGGCCGCCGGCGATGCTCTGCGCATTCTCGCCGATCAGTTCGATCCCGGCCTGGGTGAGGGCATCGACCACCTTGGTCAGGCTGTCGACCACGCCACGCACATTTCCGTCGCTCGCCTCCATGCGCTGAATGGTCGGGACGGACAGTCCGGCCATTTCGGCGAGTGTCTTCTGGTCGATCCCCAGGAGCGCCCGAGCGGCGCGCATCTGCGAAGCCGTGATCATCCTGCATACCACGCTGATACATCTGGAACTATGTTCAGAATATGCATAATGACGTTTTAAATATCAATAGGGATGTTCAGGAACGCAGCAATGGGACCTGCCCGGAAAAGTCCCATATGCGATTGCCTCGGGTTCGGTGGAGTGCCTGGCCGGCGGGGCGCTAACGGACGGCGAGGGGTATTTCTACGCGCCGACCCTGCTGGCCGGTGTCGATCAAAGCTTCCCCGCCGTTATGGAAGAGATCTTCGGCCCGGTTCTGACCGTGCAGAGCTTCGATACCGAGGAAGAGGCGATGGCGCTGGCCGACCATCCGACTTACGGTCTTGCCGCCGGTCTCTACACCGGCGACCTGTCGCGCGCCATCCGCTTGACCCGGCGGCTCCAGGCCGGGACGGTGTGGGTCAACCGCTATGGCCGCTCGCGCGACCACATCCTGCCGACCGGCGGCTACAAGCGTTCCGGCATTGGCAACGATCTGGGGCGCGAGGCCTATCTCGCCAACCGCCGCAGCAAAAGCGTGCTGGTCGGCCTGTAACTCGATGAAAACCGATAGGGAACGTTCGATGAAAACCCACAACATTGCGATCATCAAGGGCGACGGCATCGGGCATCCCGTGGTCGATGCCGCCTGGGAAGTCCTGCAGGCCGTGGCGAAGCAATCCGGCTTCGCGTTGAACGGCACCGAGATGCCCTGGTCCTGCGCCCATTACAAGGAAACCGGCGCCATGATGCCGGCCGACGGCATCGACACGCTGCGCAAATACGACGCCATCCTGCTGGGTGCCGTCGGCTGGCCGGCGGAGGTGCCGGACGCGGTGTCGCTGCACGGGCTGCTGCTGCCGATCCGCAAGGCGTTCGACCAGTACGCCAACGTCCGCCCGCACCGGCTGCTGCCGGGGGTGGAAGGGCCGCTGCGCCGCGGCGGCTTCGACATCCTGTGCATCCGCGAGAACACCGAGGGCGAATATGCCGGCGCCGGCGGGCGCATCCATCAGGGAACGCCGCATGAGGTGGCGGTGGAGACCGGCGTCTTCACCCGCATGGGGGTGGAGCGGATCCTGCGCTTCGCCTTCGCCCAGGCCCGTGCCCGCCGCGGCAAGCTGGCCTCCGTCACCAAGTCGAACGCCCAGAAATATTCGATGGTGTTCTGGGACGAGATCACCCGCCAACTGGCCGCCGAACACCCGGACGTCGAGGTCACCAGCTATCACGTCGACGCCATGGCCGCGCGCATGGTGACGGCGCCGGAAAGCCTCGACGTCGTCGTCGCCTCCAACCTGTTCGGCGACATCCTGACCGATTTGGGCGCGGCGATCCAAGGCGGGCTGGGCTTCGCCGCCTCGGCCAACCTGAACCCCGACCGCGAGGCGCCGTCGATGTTCGAGCCGGTGCACGGCTCGGCCCCCGACATCGCCCATCTCGGCATCGCCAACCCCATCGCCGCCATCTGGTCGGGCGCGATGATGCTGGAGCATCTGGGGGAGAAGACCGCCGCCGACCGCGTGATGGCGGCACTGGGCGACACCACCGGCCGCGGCATCGGCACGGTTCCCGGCAAGGAAAAGACGGACGCGATCACCGCCGCCGTGCTGTCGGCCCTGTCGTGACGCCGATCCCTTCCAGAATACCCGCAGCGGAAACCACACGACCATGACCGATCACCTGACGGACCTCTCCTGTTCCGCGAACAGGGGCTGATCGGCGGTCGCTGGTGCGACCGGCCGCCCCGTCGCACCAGCGACCGCACGACGATGTCGGGATGCGCCTCGCGGAAGGCGGTCAGCGCCTTGGGAATGATGGACATGGAGGGCGGCGCCGAAGCGGCGAGACGGACCAGACCGGCCCGCGCACCTCAGGGGAGCATCATTTCGGCACCCATGCCCTTGCCGTCCGCGTTCCCGCGCCAGACATCCAGGAACCGCTCCAGCACCAGATTCGGTTGGGCGCCCTTCTTCGTCACCACCTGGAACTCCAGGGCATGATGGAAGGTGTCGGGCAGCAGCGCCCGCATCATGCCGCGCTCGACCCACTGCCGGGCATAATGGGTGGGCAGGAAGCCGACATAGCAGCCGGTGAGGATCAGGAACGCCACCCCTTCGCGATCGGTGGCCGTCGCGGTGTTGTTCAGCTCATGGGGAAGCTGCGCCTGGGTCGGCGCCACGGCGTCGGCCGCCTCCACCGCCTCGCGCGTCACCGTTTCCTCGGGTCGGTCGAACAGCGGATGGCCATCGCCGCAATAGAGCAGCGATTCCTCCTGGTAAAGCGGAAGACCGGCCAACCCGGGCAGACCTCTGCGGACCGGGACGACGCCGACGTGCAACTGCCCGTCCAGCACGCCCCGCTCGATCTCGTTGGGCGGAATCATGCGGATGTTGACGCGGACCTCGGGCGCCAGCCGCTTCAGGCCGCGAAGGGCGTGCGTCACCCGCATCTGCGGCATGGTGACGAGGTTGTCGGTGATCCCGATGTTCAATTCGCCGCGCAGGCGGCCATGCAGGGTATTGATCTCGCTGCGGAAACTCTCGGTGCTGGCCAGCAGGCGCAGCGTCGCCTCATAGGCCAGATGCCCTTCGTCGGTCAGCCGGAAACCCGCCCGCCCGCGTCGGCACAGCGTCAGGCCAAGCCGCCGTTCGAGATCCGCCATGTGCTGGCTGATTGCCGCCCGGCTGATGTTCAGTTCCACCTCGGCGGCGGAAAAGCCGCCGCACTCCACCACCGTCCGGAACACGCGCAGAAGCCGGATGTCGGCATCGCCGATCGGGGCCATGGGTCGGGTGGGGGGGCGG
>NZ_LGQY01000135.1:0-8427 GCF_003116065.1 Azospirillum sp. TSO5
GGGAGAGCGGCTGTTCGCCGGCTTGCAGAGCCTCGCCCCCGACCGGGCGACCCGCCAGTCGGCCGGCGGATCGCTGGAAACCGGGCACCGCCCGACCCGGCTGATGACGGTGGCGGCGGATGCCTTCGCCTCCCTCGACGGCGTGCGGCACGAAGCCCGGCCGCTCGACCTCGCCGCTCCGGTGACCGCTGGGGAAGAAGTCCTGCCGCGCCTGGGCGGCGCCCGCCGGCTGGCCGTCGATCCCGACGCCCTGTCGCTGTCGGAAACCGACTTCATCCTCAGCGCCGGCAACGGCGTGACCGACTGGCGGAGCTTCGCCGAGTTGGGCGAAGCGCTGGGCGCCACCCGCGCCGGCAGCCGTGTGGTCTGCGACGCCGGCCATCTGCCGCGCGAACGACAGGTTGGTGCCTCCGGCACGGTGGTCAGCGCCCGCTGCTACCTCGCCTTCGGCATCGCCGGCGCACCGCAGCATCTTCAGGGCATCACCGGCGTCCGCCATGTGATCGCCGTCAACACCGACCTCCACGCCGAGATGATCAAGCGGGCCGACCTGTCCATCGTCGCCGATGCGCAGGACGTCATGCCCGCCCTGATCCGGCTCATCCGGGAGCGCCGCCATGCATAATGTCGCCGTCCTGCTGTCCGTCGGTCGCCATCCGGTTTCGGGCCGCGCCCGCCGTGCCGTCACCGACGCACAGGCACTGGAAATGGCGCTGGCATTGCGCCCGCGGCGGCTGACGGCGATCCATGCCGGCCCCGCCGCCGACGGCGAGGCGCTGCGCGCCTATCTGGGCATGGGGCTGGAGCGGCTGACGCTGCTGGTCCTGCCGGAGGGAAGCGATCCGGTTGAACCGCTGATCGCCCATCTTCGCCAGTTCGACCCGTCACTGGTCCTGACCGGACGGCAGGCGGAGGACGGCGAGGGCAGCGGCATGCTGCCCTATTTGATCGCCCGCGGCCTTGATGCCGCCGTCGTTCCCGATGTGGTGCGGATCGGCTCCGCCGATGCGCCGGACTCCATGCCGGGTGCGGTCGACCTCGTTCAGGCGCTGCCGCGCGGACAGCGGCGGGCATTGATCGCAACCGGCCGCCTCATAGCGACCGTCCATCCTTCCGCCCCGCCCGCCCGCGCCTCGGCCTTCGGCCCAGCCCGGCGGGGCGTCATCGAGCCGGTGGCGGCCCAGGCGACCGCCGACCTCTTCCTGTCGGACTGTGAGCATCGGCCATGGCGACCAAAGCCCAAGCTGATGCGCGTGAAGCGCGGCGGCTCGGCGCTGGACCGGCTGAAAGCCGCGACCGAGAGCAAGAGCGGAAAAGGCCAACTGCTGGTCAACCCGACAGCCGAAGCGGGGGCGCTGGCCATCTACGACAGCCTCGTCGAACAGGGAATGCTTCCATGACCATGCAAAACGATCCTCCCAGTACCACAGGTCGCGCTGTCGCCAATCGAGAGGAGGCCTGTCGATGAACACGATGATGCGAAGCGCGGTTTCGGTCGGTGGACCGGCCAGCCTGGGCTTTCCCCGCGGCGCTGCCAGGACAAGCGTCGGCGATGACGCGGCGGTCCGGCTGGAAGTGCGGAACGTCTACAAGGTCTTCTCCGCCGATCCCAAACCCGCGTTGACCATGCTGCGCCAGGGCGCCAGCAAGGCGGAGGTTCTGGAGAAACTGAACGTCAATGTCGGCGTGCTGGATGCCAGCTTTCAGGTCCGTTCGGGCGAAATCTTCGTCATCATGGGGCTGTCGGGGTCCGGCAAATCCACCATGATCCGACTGCTGAACCGGCTGATCGAACCCAGCAGCGGCGAGATCCTGCTCGACGGCAAGGATCTGGTCAGCATGTCCAAGTCCGAACTGATCCAGGCCCGCCGCCGCAACATGGGCATGGTCTTCCAATCCTTCGCTCTGATGCCGCACTTGAGCGCGCTGGACAATGCCGCCTTCGGCCTGGAAATCTCCGGTGTGTCCAAGGCGGAGCGGCACAAGGCGGCGCAGCAGGCGCTGGAGCAGGTCGGGCTTGGCGCCTATGCCAGCCGCTATCCGCGCGAGATGTCGGGGGGCATGCAGCAGCGGGTCGGCCTCGCCCGCGCATTGGCCAACGATCCCACCATCCTGCTGATGGACGAGGCTTTTTCCGCCCTCGACCCGCTGATCCGCACCGAAATGCAGGACGAACTTCTGCGCCTGCAACGCGAGCATCAGCGCACCATCGTCTTCATCTCCCACGATCTGGACGAGGCGATGCGCATCGGCGACCGCATCGCCATCATGGAAGGCGGCCGCATCGTACAGGTCGGCACGCCCTATGAAATCCTCAGCCGCCCGGCCGACGATTACGTCCGCTCCTTCTTCCGCAACGTCGATGCCTCCAAGGTGCTGCGGGCCGGCGACGTGGCGCGCTACGAGGCGACCAACACGGTCATCCGCCTGCCCGGCGAACTGGCCCCCGCCCTGCAGCAGCTGCGCGAGAACCACCACAATTTCGGCTATGTGCGCACCCAGGACGGCCGCTTCGAAGGCATCGTCTCGCAGACGACGCTGGAGCGCGAACTGAACGGGCCGCAGCCGCGCTTCGTCAACGCCTTCCTGCCCGACGTCCGCACAGTCAACGCTGCAACGCCCGTCCATGCCCTGCTCGCGCTCGTCGCCGACACCGAATGGCCGGTGCCCGTCGTCGACGACGATCACAACTTCCTCGGCGCCATTTCACGCGCCCTCATGCTCCACACCTTGGTTCGGGGGGATTGACCGATGGAGTCCGAAATCAGAATCGGCAAGTGGGTCGAGGAGTTGGTCAGCTTCATGCTCGACCATTTCCAATCGACCTTCGACACGATCGCGACGGTGGTGAACGGCTTCGGCGGCGCCATCGACTATGTGCTGGTCGGGACACCGGCCTGGCTGCTGATCGGTCTGCTCGTCGCCATCTCCCTCTGGCGCGTCGGCGTCGGCTTTGCCATCTTCACGGTCGCCGCCCTGCTGCTGATCGCCGGGATGGGGCTGTGGACGGAGACCGCCTCCACCCTGGGTCTGGTGCTGACCGCCACCCTGCTCAGCCTGCTGATCGGCGTTCCGCTGGGCGTCTGGATGGCGCGCAACCGCGTGGTCGAAAGCATCGTCCGCACCACGCTGGACTTCATGCAGACCATGCCGGCCTTCGTCTATCTGATCCCGGCCGTGATGTTCTTCGGCCTGGGCCGGGTGCCTGGAATCCTCGCCACCGTCATCTTCGCCATGCCGCCGGCGGTGCGCCTGACGTCGCTCGGCATCCAGCAGGTGCCGGCCGAGATCGTGGAGGCCGGAAAGGCCTTCGGCTGCCATGACCGCCAGCTTCTGTTCAAGGTGCAGCTGCCGAACGCCCTACCCTCGATCATGGCGGGCGTGAACCAGACGATGATGATGGCGCTGTCGATGATCGTCATCGCCTCCATGATCGGCGCCGGCGGCCTGGGCAACGTGGTGCTGCAGGGCATCCAGCGTCTGGACATCGCGCTCGGCTTCGAAAGCGGCCTCAGCGTCGTGCTGCTGGCCATCGTTCTCGACCGCATCACGCAAAGCTTCGGCCGGACCGCCTCCGCCCCGCGCCCGGCACGCTTCGCGTTCCTGCGGCGGTTCCTGCCGGTGCCTGCACGGTGAGCGCGGGGGCTCTTCCGGAAGGGGGCTTCGCCACCGCTCTTCCGGCGCGGCCCGTGCCGCCCCACGGGCCGCGGCTGCATGGTGACATAGGAGGCGGCATACGGGTGGAGCGGCTGACCGGCGCCGCCCTGGCCGACCGGGTGGCGGAGCTGGCGGTCCTGCGTCTGGCGGTGCTGGGCGAGTTCCCTTTTCTCTATTCCGGTTCGTCCGCGTACGAAGAACGCTATCTGTCCGGTCTCGGCGGCCTGCCGGGCGGGCTCATCCTGGCCGCTTTCGAGCGCAACCACATGGTCGCGGCCGTCACTGGCGCACCGCTCGACCAGGAATTGGACGCCTTGCGCGACCCGTTCACCCATGCAGGCTGCAACCCGCGCTCGATCTTCTATTTCGGTGAGGTGGTGGTCCTCCCCTCCCATCGCGGGCGTGGGGTCGGGACCGCCCTGTTGGAAATCGGCGAATCCCGCATACGTGAAACCGGCCGTTTCGCGTCGATCGCCTTCGGCGAGATCGTGCGTTCCGTCGACCATCCCCGCCGCCCGAACACCTACCGGACGCCCGATGCCGCGTGGCGGCGGCTGGGCTATCGGCTGGAACCGGAGATCGGCGGAACCCTGTCCTGGTGCGACGCCGGCGACCGGGAGGAGACCGCCAAACCCCTCCGCTTCTGGGTCAAGTCCCTCGCCACCAGCATCGGACCATGACGCATGCCGCAGGACGGCCTAGTCTTCGACAGTTCGACCGGAGATCGCGCGGGACGACTATTGCCCGCGGGTGGAGCAGGTGCTGGAGTACATCCGCGCGGGCGATCGGTGTTCGACTTGTCCCGCCTGCTGGCGCTCAGCCCCGCCCCCCTTCTCGGCCTGCCTGACGCTTCCCGGCGGGGCCGGTCTGGCCAGCGCCTCGCCGGAGCGCTTCATCCGGCTGCATGGAAACCCGCCCGATCAAGGGAACCCGCCCGCGCGGCGCCTGTTGCGGATCGGTCGCCTGGATCGGCTTCGACGGGGCGATGGACAGCAGCATCGTCATCCGCACCCTGGCCGTCACAACCCGACCGCGTCATCGCCCAGGTCGGCGGCGGCATCGTCGCCGATTCCTATCCCGGCCGCGATCATGACGGGATGATGGTGATTGAACCGGCCAGGATCACGACGCCGACACCGAACGAAGAGTTAGCGACAGGGGGCCATTTCGGCGCGGCCATTCGACCACGTCGCCGGCCCGTCCGCCCATCAGCGCCTCGCCCAACGGGGATTGCCAGCTGATCCGGCCGGCGGCGGGATCGGCCTCCTCGCCGCCCACCAGCGTGAACGTCCATCGGCGCCCATTCTCATCCTCGGCGACGACAACGGAGCCGAACCCGACCTCCTCCGCCGAGCCGGCCGGGCGCATCACCACGGCGGCGGCCAGACGGGCGCGGAGCAGGTCGGCGCGCCGCTTCGCGCTGCTTATCGCCTGCCGGTCCTCCGGCGCTTCGGAGCCGCGCAGATTCGCAACCTCGGCATCGGCCGCGGCAAGCTCCTCCTGCCAGGCGGCAACGGTGACGGCGGACACATGCAGCGGGCCGGTGATCTGCGGCAGCGGCCCCTCGGTTTCGGCGTCGCTTTCCTTGACGAAGGCGCGGCTCATGTCTCCCCCCTCAACCCAGCAGCGCCATGGCGGCGGCGGGGGCGCAACTGGCGACCCAATCCTGACCGGGGGCACCCACCACATCGCAGAAATCATGGTAGGGACGGCCCAACCGGGCGGCCACCTCCTTCACGACGACCCGCCCGACGCCGGCTCCGACCACGGGCGCATCGACCGGAAGGGGCGGGACCCCGGCCGACAGCACGCGGCAGGCGGCATCGTGGATGCGGCGCAGCTGGCGTTCGGTCAGATCGGCGGCCATCGCCCGCCAGACCGCCGGATCGTAATCGTCGGCGTCGTGGCCAACCATGCGGGCCAGACGGCGCAGGCTGGCCGCGACCGTCTTCGCCCCGTTGTCGGCGGCGGGATGCTGGTCAGTAGCCTCGTCCAGCCGGCCCAGCACGCGGTAGAGGTCGGCACTGGTGGCGAAATACTCGGCCATCATCGGCAACCGCTCGCCAGCGACGAGCGCGGTGCGCTCCATCGCCATCACCGCCGTGCGGGTCAGCCCGGTATAGAGCAGTTCCTCCACCGCCATCCGCTCGTGATCGGTGACGCCGCGCGCCACCACCGCGCCGTCGCGCACCGGGACGACGTCCGTGGTGGTGCTGCCCATGTCGACCAGCAGCGCCGCAGGCAGGAGCCGGGAGACCACCGCGGCGGTCGCCATCCAGTTGGCGGAGGCCACGTCCATCACCTGTCCCCGCGCCTCCTGTGGCGACAGCAATCCGCGCCTGCCGGCATAGACGCGCAGCCGCCCCTGCGGCAGGGCCGCCGCCATCCGGTCGATCAGCGTGTGCACGCCCTGGGCGCGGTCGTCGAACAGATCGACCAGTTCGCCGGTCATCGTCACCACATGGTCGGCGTTCACCGGCAGGCGCTCCAGCACCGTAGTCAGCGCAGCATCCAGCTCTCCCATCCCTTGCCAGAGCCGGCAGGGCACCTGGACCGCATCGCGCAGCCGGCCATCCTCCGCCCAGGCGGCCTTCAGGTGGGCGCCGCCGATGTCCCAGCCGATCACGATCGAACCACGGGTGTCAGGCATGTGCGTCCTCCCGGCCCGCATCGGCCGATCTTGGGTGGAACAGAGTCAGGATGTCGCCCGCCGGGTTCCAGCCCAGCACCCGCGACAGCCCGGAGTAACCGACGGACAGGCGCGGGTTCACCTCCACCACAACCGGACCTTTCGCCTCCGGACCATCAGGCCGGTCGATGACGTCGACGGCGACATAGCCGCGCAGGCCAGGAATCGCGGCGGCGATGGCGCGAGCCAGCGGCTCCCAGGCGGCACGGCGGTGCTCCATCGCCCCGACCTCCACGCCATGGAAGGAGAAGCAGTCGCTCCCGCGCTCCACCGTCTGACGGTTGCAGCCGAGCAGCCGCACCCCGCCGGTATCGTCGACCAGCATGGACAGGCTGCACGCCTCGCCCTCGACCAGCGGCTGCACGATCCAGCGCCCGTCATGCGGCGGCGTCCAGGCGGCGATGTCGTCGACGATGAAGGTGTCGAGGCAACCGGCGCCGTCGTCCGGCTTCACCACATGGCGAGCGGCGGGCGGTGGCGGGGCGCCGAAGGGCACAGTGGGAATGGTCGCGATGCCGTGCGCGGCCAGCCGCGCCGCCGTCGCCGTCTTCGACGACGCAAGAGCGATGGCCTCGGGGGCGCAGGCGACCACCGGACGACCGGTGCCGCGGAAAAGAGCCACGACGTGGCCCAGCAGCCCGTCGCTTTCCGGCGCGATCGGCCAGACCACGTCGCACCGGTCGGCGGCATCGCACCAGCGCGCCTCATGATCCTCGCCCGGCGCCACCGGGAACAGGGCGACACGGTCGGCCGGGAAGGACGGCGGGGCAAGGCGGTTGTCCCAGCACAGCGTGACGTGTATTCCGTCCAGCGCGACCAGATCACCGACCAGGGCCGCGACCATCGCGTTGGCCTCATCCATCAGGTCGGTCGGAAGCGGCCCATTGCACAGCGCGCCGCCGGTGACATACTCGCAGACCAGAACCCGACGAAGGCTGTTCTCCATGGACATCGTTCCCGTCATCGACCTGCTGGGCGAGCAGGTGGTTCATGCCAAGCGGGGGGAGCGCGACCGCTACCGCCCCATCGAAAGCGCGCTGACCGCAGGATCCGCACCACAGGATATCGTGGCCGCGCTGCTGGCGCTGCAACCCTTCCGCGCCTGCTATGTCGCCGATCTCGACGCGATCAGGGGAAATGGCGACCACCGTTCCACCGTCGCGGCACTGCAGGCGCGCTGGCCGGAGGTGGCCTTCTGGGTCGATGCAGGACTGGCGACGCCCGACGATTGTCGCCGCTGGCTCGACGCCGGGATCCGGCATCTGGTGATCGGCAGCGAAAGCCAGTCGGACGGCGCGACGCTGGACGCGGCACTGGCGCTGGCCGGAGTAGACCGGCTGGCGCTGTCGCTGGATGTCCGGCGGGGAGTGCCGCTGGGACCTGCGGCGCTGCATGAGGATGCCGGCCGCTGGCCCGCGCGCGTGATCGCCATGACGCTGGACCGGGTCGGCTCGGGCGAGGGGCCGGACCTGGACCGCATCGCCACGTTGGCGGCCCGACGCCCGGGGGTTCGGGTGTGGGGGGCCGGCGGCGTGCGGGATGCGGCGGATCTGGACGCGCTGGCCGCGCACGGCGCCGATGCCGTGCTGGTGGCCAGCGCTCTCCACGACCGGCGCCTCGACGCCGGAACGCTCGCCCGCTTCGCGTCCGGTCAGTTGGCGGCGAAGGGGTGAACCGCTCCGGCAACCCGTCCAACGCCAACTTGACGGTGCCCCACCGGTGCAGGGCCGTCCTGTCGTTACACCTTTTGCAGTACCCTGATCGATCGCCGCCGATCTTGATGCACGTCAATGCTGCGGACCGTCAGACGGATAGCCTGGATCGATAGCATGGACCGTCGAACCGGTCCTTCCGGAGACGGCCGATGACTCTGCCGCTGACCGACCACGGATCGAGCCACGGACGCTCGACCACCCCGGCCCCACCAGCCCAGCGCGCCTTCCGGCACTCGGGCTGGCTGCTGGGGATCCTGCTCACGCTGTTGGGCGCGGCGGGGCTGCTCTATCACACCATGGGCACCCAGACCGCCGCTCCCGCCTATCGGACCGGACCGGGGACGCGCGGCGCGGTCACCGCATCGA
>NZ_LGQY01000111.1:0-8393 GCF_003116065.1 Azospirillum sp. TSO5
GACCGCGACGCCGCGGCCGCCCAGAAGGCGCGCGAGACCGCGGCGGATCTGGACCGGCGGCGCGACGATGCCGAACGCCAAGCGCGCGATGCGGAGGAAAAGGCGCGCGCGGCTGCCGGGCGCCTAGTCGAGGCGACGAAAAAACTCGAGGCCGCTCAGAAGGAGCTCGAGACCGCGCAGGCCGGGGCCAAGAACGCGGAAGGGCAGGCCGCCGAAAATCGCGGCATCCGGGACCGCGCCGCCCAGGAGATCGCGGACCTGCGGGCGGAGGCGGTTCGTTTGCAGGCCGTCCGTCAGGAATTGGGGGAGCGGGAGAAGGCCCTGTCCGCCGCCCGGACGGCGCTCGAAGAGACCGAGCGCCGCCGTGCTGCTGCGGCGGAGTCCGCGGCGCGCGCAGAAGCCCGCCGCCAGGAGGCCGAGAGCGCCGCGCTGACGGCCGAGGCCCGCATCAAGCATCTGGAAGGGAGGGCGGCCAAGTTGGCGGCCTCGATCCAGGCGGCGGGCTCCCAGCCTGCCACAGCGGTTCCCGGCGCGGCTGTGACGCCGGCCCTCGAACTCCAACCGACCTCTCCCGCCCGCTGATCGCGCCGACAAGGAGCTCGTTCCGATGGACCTCATCGATCCCGGCCACACCCCTTATCTGTTCCTGTTCGGCGCCCTCCTGGCGTTCTCGGCGGTCTTGTTCGGCATCGCCGCCCTCTACACCAATGGCATGGTCCTCAAGCGCGTACCGGCCGCCGCCTTCCTCGAAGATGTCACGGCGCGCCTCGCGGCCAAGCGCGAGGAGCTGAAGGCCGTCGAGCTGGCCGAAGAGGAGCGCCGCCGCGAAGCCCGGGAATCTCTGGTCGAACTGGAGCGCGTTCGCGCCGCCCGTCAAGCCGAGGAGGAGCGTCTATCCGTCATCCGTGTGGACATCGAAGCTTCGAAGGACGAAGCCCGCCGGGCCGAGGAGGTCTCCGCCGATCTCGCGGCGAAGCTGGAGAAGCTCGCCGTCGTGGAGCAGGAGCTCCTGGCCAAGGAGGAGCGCCTCGAGGAGCTCGCGCGCCGCGAGGACCGCGTCGCCGATGCGGAGATCCGCATCGACGAGGTCGAGGCGCGGATCGCCGAATTGACCAATGCGAAGACCAAGGCGCAGGAGGAGTTCGACCGGACGACCGGAGATCTCGCGGCGAAGCGGGAGGAGCTGAAGGCCGCGGAACTTGGCGTGGCTGAGGCGACGGCGAAGGCGGAGGAAGCCCAGAAGAGCCTGGAGGCGGCGCGTAGCGAGGCCACGGCCATGGAGGACCGCGTCGCGGAGCTTCAGCGTCAGGCGCAAGTCTTGGGCGAGGAGGCCAAGGCCATCGAGGAGCGGACCCGCGAAGCCGAGGCGCGGATCGTCGAACTCGCCGACGCGAGAACCAAGGCGCAGGAGGAGCTCGACCGGACGACCGGAGATCTCGCGGCCAAGCGGGAGGAGCTGAAGGCCGCGGAACTTGGCGTGGCCGAAGCGACGGCGAAGGCGGAGGACGTCCAGAAGGGCTTGGAGGCGGCGCGTAGCGAGGCCACGGCCATGGAGGACCGCGTCGCGGAGCTTCAGTGTCAGGCGCAAGTCTTGGTCGAGGAGGCCAAGGCCATCGAGGAACGGACCCGCGAAGCCGAGGCGCGGGCTGAAGCCGCAGGGAAAGCGGCCGCCGCTGCCGAGGAGGCGGCCGCGACACAGCGGACGCTCCTCGCCGAGGCAGAGAAGGCGAGCGCCGAGGCCGTTTCGGCGCTCGAAGGCAAGCGGAAGGAGGTGCTCGAAGCGGAGCGGTCCGTCGCCGTCCTCCAGGTGCGGGCTTCCGCCCTGGAGGCGGAGATCCTGCGCTTGCGCGGCGAGCACGCCGGCGGCTCCGCCGCCGACGCGGACGGCAAGGCGCCGCCTCTCGACCTCGAGCGGGTCCCCGAATGCCTCGGCGCGCAGGAAGAGGACGGACGGATTAAGCCGGCGATGGCGAAACGCTTGGCGCGCACCGACGAGCGCGATGCCCTGGAAAGCGTCCGCAAGCACCTCTCCGCCCTCAAGCTCTCGTTCCCGGAGCGGACCCTCAAGGCGTTCCACACCTGCCTCAAAGTGTCGCCGATCAGCCCCATCACCGTCCTCGCCGGCATCTCCGGCACCGGGAAGAGCCAGCTGCCGCGGCGGTACGCGGAAGCGATGGGGCTGCACTTCCTCAAGGTCGCGGTGCAGCCGCGCTGGGACGGGCCGCAGGACATCCTCGGCTTCTACAACTACCTCGAGAAGTCCTACAAGGCGACGGACCTCGCCCGCGCGATGACGCATCTCGACCCGGTCAACTGGCCGGACCGGGCGCGGCCCTTCCAAGGGCACATGATGCTGGTGCTCCTCGACGAGATGAACCTCGCCCGCGTCGAGTACTACTTCTCCGAATTCCTCAGCGGCCTGGAAGGGCGCCCGCTGCCGGGGACCGAGACCGAGGACCGCGTCCGCAAGCTCAGCCTCCAGTTGGACCTCGGACGTATCGGCAAGGGCGTCCGCAGCCTGTACGCCGGCCACAACATCCTCTTCGTCGGCAGCATGAACGAGGACGAATCGACGCTCTCGCTCTCGGACAAGGTGCTCGACCGCTCGAACCTCCTGCGCTTCCCGCGGCCGGAGACGCTCGCCAACGAGCCGCCCTCGGACCACGACGCCGCCTTCGACGCGCACCTCCCGGAGGAGCAGTGGCGCAGCTGGTGCCGACGGTTCGATGCGCTGCCGGATCCGGTGAAGACCAACGCCAAGGATTGGGTGCGCCGTCTGAACGAGGCCATGGACAGCATGGGCCGGCCCTTCGGCCATCGGCTGAACCAGGCCATCCTGTCGTACGTCGCCAACTATCCCGGCTCCGACGACCAGGGCGTCGCCCGCATCGCCTTCGCGGACCAGATCGAGCAGCGCATCCTGCCAAAGCTGCGCGGCGTCGAGCTTGCGGACTCGGCCGCGCCGCTCGAGAAGCTCCACGGCCTGATCGCCAACGACCTCAAGGACGACGAGCTCGCGAAGGCGCTCCGCGACGCCATGGCGGACGATGGCACCGGACGGACGTTCAACTGGCGCGGGGTCCGGAGGACCACCTGATGCCGGCTCTCCCCTTCCTGCTGACCGTGCCGTGGGGGCTCTACGCGGAAACGCCGATCCACGGCGCTACGCCGCGCGTCCCGCTGCGCGCCGGCGCACCGGCGCGCGCGATGGCCGCACATGGCCTCATGCTCGCCGTCCCCGCCGCCGCGCGCGTGCTCGTCGCCGGCCGCCGCATGCGCATGCAGCAGGAGGGGGCGTCCTTCGACTGGGCGCGCGATCGCTTCGCGCTGTACGGCCTCCCGTCCGGGATTCGGCCCGAGGAGCGGGCCCTCACGCTCTCCATCGGCACGCCAGACGCGGAAACGGCGGCGTCCATCGAACTCGACGGCTATTTGCCGAAGCCGCCGAAGCGTCAGCCCGACGCCCCGGCCGCCGACGGCGATCGCATCCAGGACTTCATCCTCAAGGTGCTGTCGCGCATCCGCGAGGCGGAGACGTCGGAGGGCGAGCGCCCTGCGGGCGGCTCGGCCGCGTGGTCGCGCATCGCCACGGCCTGGACCGCCACCGAAGCAAATGCGCTCGACGCCCCCAAGGAGCTCATCGTCGAACACGCCGAGACCCATCGCCGCGTCCTGATGGAGGTCGCCCAGCACCCGCGCCGGGTGCTCGCCCGCGTGCGCCGCCTCATGCCCCTCGATCGCATCCAGGAGATCGACAAGGGCTGCATCGACTGGCTCATCCGGCAGCCCGGGACGTCGATCGAGGAGAAGGCCGGGCCGCGCCAGGCGGTGCTGGGGATCGCCCGCGAGGAGAACCTGAACACGCTGGAGAACCGCGTCTTGAAGGACCTGCTGCGGCGCTCGGCGATGGAGGCCAACGGCTACTTGCGCGCCAACAAGCGCTACGCGGCCAGCGAGCGCTACCGTCTGGTCGCGTCCTACGGCGGCCTCTGCCGCCGCGCCTGGCGCGAGCTCGAGACGCAGGGCATCGCGGACCCCACCCATCCCGTCATGCCCAACTACGTGCTCCAGCACGACGCCCGCTACCGGTCGATCTGGCAAGCCTACCAGGAGATCCTGGGCGACGAGCAGCGCCAGGACGACACGTGGCGTTGGCAGCGGCGGCTGTGGAGCGACTTCGTTCGGCTTTCCGTTCACATCGCGCTCAGTCGGATCCCGAGATGCCGCCCTGTCGCGCTCAGTCCGTTGCGGATCCGGCGCGAGCAGGGGCGCGGCCGGTGGAGCGACCTGGCCCAGCAGAGCGGACTCTTCCTGCTCCGTCGCCCCGGCCGCGACCTGGCGATCTCCGTCCTCGACGCCACGCTGTCCGACGGCCATCCGGCGCTTCGCCCATGGCAGCACGCGCTGGGCGCCACCATCGTCCTCGCGGTCGAGGACTGCGCGACCGGACGCCAAGCCGCCATCTGCGTCTGGCCGATCCACGGCACAGGGTCTGAGCCGATCGCGCTTTCGGAGTTCATGTCGTCCGCCGACGAGGCTCTGCGCGCTGTCGTCGAGGAGGAGCGACGCTACCGGGATGTCCGAGAGGAGGTCCGCGGCTTGGTGATCCGCTCCACTCTCGACGCGGCCGACCCGGATTGGGGGCAGCGGGGCCTCGTTTACGGCCTCGCGATGGGGCCGTCCGCGGAGATGATCGACGAGACGATGGAAATGGGCGCCATGGTTCTTGAGGACGCCATTATGTCGTTGCGCTGGTAGGAGGCGACGATGGACGGAAGCGTCATCGAAGATCGTTCGCCTCCCTCGGCGCCGGCGGTCGGTGTGGATCTCAACGGTGTTCACGACCGCTGCGTCCTCGTCGGCGCGGTCCGCGAGGCTTTTACCGGCCCGCCTGGGCCGATCGTCGTCCCGCTGGGCGGGGCCCAGGTGCTGACCGGCGACGAGGCGATCTCGTCGTTCCATGGTCGCGGCTGGCCGTCGCCGCCCGAGGCCGCCAGCGCGCACCCACGCTTGCCGGTCCTCGGGATGATCCAACACCTCGGGCGCCACCATGCCGCGGAGACCCAGGCGCCGGACCTCGTCCTCGGCCATCACATCCGTTCCGTCGTCCCGCCGCGCGCGCGCAGCTGCGTCCTGGCGGTGCCGGATCTCCCGGAGTACGACGAGGACGTCCGCAACGCGGTCATCGAGTGCGGCGGGCGCGTCGGTCTCGACGTGAAGCTGCTGTGGCGGCCCGTCGCGGCGATGCTCGGGTGGGGGGAAGACGCGACGCCGGATGAGTTGGCGCGCCTGCACGATGCCGATGCGCTCGTCGTGCAGATCTTGCCGGACGGCATCACGGCCACGGGCTTGCGGTTGGAGATTCTGCCGCTCGACGGTCGTCCGGCGATCGTGCCGGTGCGTCGGCGGGACGACCTCCGCGCCGTCGCCCGCTACGATGGCGCGGACCTCGCGTCCTTGCTCTGGATCGCGGCGACCGCCGATGCGGAGGGCGATCCCGGCATGGCTGGCCAGATCCTCTGGTCAACTGGACGCTATCGGAATCCGCTGGCCGGTCTGGAAGCCGCGGACGGCCTCGTGCGCGGAACCGACGGGCGCTGGCGGGTAATCGACGGCGGCGGGACGCTACCCGAAGCCGCCGCAAGCGGCATTGTGCGCGCGATCCAGGCGTTCTGCGCGGATCACGCGACGGCGCTACAGCGCGCGAGCCTCGTCGTCGTGGAAGGGCCCTTGGCCGCCGCCGTCTTGGGCGAGGGAGCCGGCGCGACCACCCCGCTGGCCGTCCTCGCGGACCTGATCCGCTCCCTTCGGCCGGACGGGGCGGCATTGGTGACCGTCGCCCCGGAGCGCGGGCTCGTGGCCCTCGGATGCGCCGTCTACGCGCGCCGACGCGCTCTCGGGCAGACCGCCTACTTCGACTTCCTGCCCGCCATCGAGATCAACGCTATCCGCGACGGCCGGCACCGGTTCGTCCACCTCGTCGAACCGAGCGCGCGCGTCGAGGGTGGCATGACCTACGAGCGGTCGCTCCTCGACCGCTTCGAGGTCACCGCCGGGACGGAGGAATTGGAGTTCTACCTGCTGAAGCAGGATGAGGCCGGAGCGCGGCACAGCCACGTCCGCCTCCCGAAGTCTCCGGTATCCGACGTCAGGGTGGTCATCCACGTCACGCAGATGCCGGCCCAGGGACATGCCCGCGTCGAAGTGCGCCCCGAGACCGCGGGGGCCCTCGGCGCGGCGCCGGTGCTTCTCGACTGGGGGTGCATGGAGGCGACCGACGACGACCGGGACGCTATTCTGCGCCGTCTGAACGAGAAGGGAAGTTACCCCGCCGTCACCCCTCAGGAGGCGCACATCTGCCTCTGGACCTGGACCCGCGCGAGCGGTTCCTCCTTGAGGACGGATCTCGACGCTTACCTTCGCATCGGCACGCCGGACGTGGCCAACGCCATGGCCTACAAGAGGTTCCTGAGCGGCAGGCTTGAGAAGACCTTCGCGGTGCGGGCGTCCCCAATGTTCGCGACGGGTGGCGCCGATCCAGATCGGCGACCGTACACCTTGTTCTCGTCCGACGGACGAACGCCCGCTGCGATCGAAGACGATCCGGCCTGGACCGGTCGGCTTCGGGCGGCGCTGGCCAAGCTCGACGCGGATTACGCCACCCTGCTCTCGGCGCCCGCCCTCTCGCCGACGCAGCGGAGCATCCTGCGCGCCCTGCGGAAGATCGCAACCTTCACCTTCGGCGCTTGCCCCCCGGCGGTCCGCGGATCGTTCCGGCGGATGTGCGCCAACAACGCCCCCGATGGTCGAGCCGCGATGTACATGGGGCGCGTTCTGCGCGACGAGGCCGATCTCGCCGCCCTGTTCACGTTCGCGTCGGAAAGGGCGTGGCTCAGCATGAACTCCGGTAAGGCGTTAAATTCCGATATCGCGAAGGCCATGGCGGACGTCCTTGCCTTCCACGAGCCCGCCGGGGAAACACTTCAGCCGGAGCAGGCCGACAGGCTGGCGAGGTTCGCGTCGGCAATGTTCGACGAATGCACGCATCATCAACGTCCGCAGAAGTACGCCGGAGCCTTGCGCCTCACCGCCTTCCTGCTGCGCCATCGCATGCGTCGGCACGACTTCCTGTATCCGGACGCGGTGGACAAGGAGACATCGGGTCTCGGCAAAAGGCTCGAGAGCCAGTTGAAGGCGTTCAGGGAGAAGACCGCAAAGAGATCCTACGGGTCTCAACACGATGCCGCGATCGATGAAATCCTTGCTCTACTCAGGCATAGGGGCAAAGGCCTGAGGATTGAAATTGACGATGAGGTGAGTGATGAAGAAACGGAAGACAACAATGAGTGATTTCACTTCCGATCAGAGCACATAGTATCGCCTTATAATCGATCTGATGCGTCCTCTCGGACACAAGGGGCATATCCCGACGCTGCGGAGAGGATCGGCAAGGATAGCAGGCCGAGGCAACACAAATTCCTGCGCGTTCAAAGGTTTGATGGCGGATCAGAGATCGGCAGACACATCGGCAATATTCTGGTCGCTGTCGCGGAAATCAGAAACAGGACCAATGGGTTAGCGGATTGGATGATTGGCAGACGTTGAACGGAGAATCGGGACAGCGCGGCTGGATACTCCGTTCCCGCCGGGATGGCAGCCCCTTCGTCCAGTTCTGTATGCAGCCGTGTTCGGGACCAGCAACATGCCCAGCCGAAAAGAAGGCTCCCTGCCCCGTTGGTCGAGGCAGGGAGCCGGTATCAGGAGCCGAAGCGCGGTGGGTCCTTATAGCGGGACCCACTGTGACGCTCCGGTGCTCCCACCTACTGCGCAGCGCCCTTGCTCAAGAGATGCACACGGATGACCGGCCTATCGAACCCGCGGAGCAGAAGCAGGCCGGCGTCAAGAGCCGCGTCGAGATCCTCCACAACATCGAAAATGTCCTGTACCGACAGGGAAAGCCGGTAGTCCATCGCCTCCGCTGCCTGGACGATCATGTCCAGCTTCCGACGGTCGGCGGCGCCGCGCTGACCGCAGGCCCAGCGCTGCAGGGTTTCCTGAAGCCAGTCCACGAACTTCATGGTCGCTGCGCTCTGCTCCGCCGGAAGCACACGGATGATCGCGTCGTCTTCGATGCACGCGGCCAGGGCCGCGCCGCTCCGAACTGGGGTGGTCATCATCATCACGGATCGTCCTGAGTTGCGACCGCCCGGTGTGGCGGCCCGCAGGGCAGCCGCCACGCCGGGTGGACGCAACGCCGACGCGCTCCGACCGCTGCCTGTCACCTCACATACTCGTCACGGATCCGGGGCTTGGACGTAAGCGGAGCGTGATCGCACCGGATCAGGCGTTGACGGCGGGCTTCCAGTTCCAGGGGAGCAGATCGGCAAGGCGTG
>NZ_LGQY01000156.1:0-8283 GCF_003116065.1 Azospirillum sp. TSO5
CCTCCCGCCGTGCCTTCGCGCTGCGCATCCTGTCCAAGAGCCTGGACGCTGCCGGGGTGCTGCCGCGCGACTGCGTGGTGCTGGAACCGCTCGACGTGCTGACCCCGCAGGCCGGCGACGTGGTGGTGACGGTGGGCGAGGGCACGATCTGCGGATACCGCTTCTTCCCGCCCCACCTGATGCCGGTTTCGACCGATCCCGACTGCCGTCCCACCGCCTTCGACAGCGCCCATGTTGCCGGAGTCGCCGTCCACGTGGTGCGAGCGCTTCGCATGTAAAAGGCTGTTGCGGCACGAGTCGCGGCGCGCGTTCCAATCCCCCGCGACTCGCAAAAACGGACGTCTCTACTCCGTCCGTTTTGTCTTGTGATGACTCTCGTCAGAAGACACCAAATATAGCGTGTTTTCAGGACTTTGGGTTGGTCTACGGCCAAGCCATAGGTTCACGTTTTGTTCTTGAAAGCTGCGTGTTCGCATCCCATATTCAGGGTCCGGTGAGGCGGTCCGAAAAACATGCTGCGAAGTCGCAGTGACGGTCACGCTTCGGGGTTCGGGAAGTTGGGAAAAGCATGGCGATCACTCAGGCACAGCGGGACTTGCGGGCGGGGCGGATCGGGTCGTCGGACGCAACGCGCGTGATGGCCGGCGACTGGCTGTCGCTGTGGCGCGAGAAGACCGGCCGGGTCGAGCCCGAGAACCTGGATCTCGTCGCCGCCGTACAGATCGGAATCGCGACCGAGCATCTGCATCCGCGCTTCGTCGCCCATGCCACCGGCCGCGATTGCGTGGAGGCGCCCGACACCTATCGCCATGCCGAGCATGACTGGATGGTCGCCCACCCCGATTTCCTGACCAGCAGCGTGGCCGACGGTGCGCTCGACACCATCGTGGAGGCGAAGTTCAACAGCGGCTTCCAGAGCGATGCCGACCTTGCCCGCCGTTACCACTGGCAAGTCCAGCATCAGCTGGCTGTGGTCGGGCTGGATCGCGCCCTGCTGTCGATCCTGCGTCCGACGGGCCACAGCCTGATGACGGTGGATCGGCGTCCGGACGATGTAGAGCGGCTGGTGGAGACGCTGGAAGCCTTCTGGTGGCACGTCGTCAACGATGTCGAGCCGTCGGACCCGCTGCCGATGGACGCTCCGTCCTATGAGAACGGCCGCGTCTTCGACATGGGGCGGCACAACCGCTTCCGCGCGCTCGCCGACCGTCTGGTCGCCAACCGGGCGGCGGCGCTGGCAGTGAAGGAGGACGAGGCCGCCCTGAAGGCGCTGATGCCGGACGATGCCCGCATCGCCTTTGTTGCCATCGATCAGGCCGACGGCCGCACCGGCGGACTTTATCTCGCGCGCGACCGCGAGGGCCGGCTCAGCCTGCGCTATGGCGCACCGCCGCGCCGTTCCCTGGCAGAGGCGCAATTCTGGGGACCCTCCGCTGACCCGAACGCGGTGGAACTCAGCCTGGAGACAGTGCTGACCGCCGGCTGGGGTGAGGGGAGAGCCGAAACGTTTGGACAAGAAGGACCCAAATCATGGGACGCATGAGCAAGACCGACCACGTCGTTGCCGACACCGAAACCCCCGAATCGAGCGTAACCGAGTCCAACGTGACGGAGACCACCCAGGCCGAGCCGAAGACCGGCGGCAGCCGCGGCTCCCACGGGTCCAAGGGGTCCGCCGGCGGCAGCCGGGCTGAGGAGCCGCAGCGCATCGACACCATGTTCCTGTGGAACCGGCTGAAGCGCACCGACCCGAAGGCGACCAAGCCCTTCACCCGCTCCGGCGGCTTCCGCGGCACGCAGATCGACCCGACCTGGCGCTTCCAGATGATGACGGAGGTGTTCGGCCCGATCGGCAAGGGCTGGGGTTATGAGCAGGTGGATTGGACCATCGCGGAACGGATGATCTTCATCTGCGCCCGCGTCTGGTACATCGACCCGGAGACCAAGGAGAAGTGCTTCACTGGCCCGCAGTGGGGCGGGACCGAGATGGTCCGCCGCCGCAACGGCATGGAGATGCCGGACGACGAGTGCTTCAAGATGTCGATGACCGACGCGGTCGGCAAATGCCTGCTGCAAATCGGTCTGGCCGCCGACGTCTATATGGGCCAGTTCGACGACAGCAAGTACCGGGAGGAGTCGGAGGCCTTCTATGCCGCCAAATCCAACCCGGACCTGCAACCCGCCGCCGTCGAAGCCTTCGAGGCGGAGGTGAAGCGTCGGCTGGGAGCCTGCCTGGACCTGGACGACCTGGAAGAGGTCTGGCGGTCCGGCGTTGGCACCCGCCTGCGCGAGATCGGCGCCATCGACCGCGCCGCCCAGCACCGCATCACCGGCCTGTTCGCCCAGAAGAAGGCCGAGATTCTGAAGCGCGAGGAAGAGGACGGGCGGGAAGCCGCCTGACGGACGCCCCATGACCCAGACGACTGCCCAGACGACTCATAACACCGGCGACCGGTCGCCCAGCGGACTGTTCCGCATGAGCGCCTGGGAAGGCGAGTTCGAGCGTGCCAACGCCCAGCTGCCGCGCTGGTACTGGAACCGTGACCAGCGCCGCCGCCACTACGCCCGTTGGGTGGAGGCGGAGGCCGAAACGCTGGTGATGCGGCTGTCGGGACTGTTGCGGTCCGACACCCCGGCGGAAACCGGGAGCGCGGCCCGCGTCCTCGTCGAGTCCCTGTCGCGTGACATCGACTGGGCTCGCCGGTTGGAAGACTCGGAATCGGAAGACAGGACGTTCGCCCACGCCGCCTGACCGCAGGCGGCATCAAGGGAAGGATATCATCTCATGACGATAGAAGAGGTCCAGGCGCGTCTGCGCGCCGCTCAAGCCCGCATCGGGCGTGAAGGCCGCTTCGCCCTCACCCTCAGCCTGGATGGGCGCGAGGAATGCTACATCACCCATTGGTTCCGCCCCGAGCCGCACGCCTTCGAGGACTGCCGCGCGGTCGGTTCCGGAACCCTGGCCGAATGCCTGGACGCGCTCGACCGCTATGTGGCGGTGAACCGGGTACGTGACGAGGCTCCGGTGCTGATGGCGGCCGAATGACATCCCCGTAACGGTCAAACCATCGGCCTTTCTCCCCTCGTCCCCCCCGCGGACGAGGGGATTTTTTTGTCCGGCATTCGCGCGCGACTGCGGTTGTGTTATCGTCTCCGCCTTCAAGCGGAAGGGGAGCGATCATGGATCCCGTACTTGCCTTCGCCAGCATCGTCGGTGCCATCGCGGTCGGCGCCGCCAGTCCGGGACCGAGCTTCGTGCTGGTCGCCCGCACCTCCATCGCCGTATCCCGCCGGGCCGGCTTGGCCACTGCGCTCGGCATGGGGATCGGCGGCGTGTTCTTCGCGTCGCTGGCGCTGTTGGGGCTGCATGCCCTGCTGTCGCAGGTCGGCTGGCTCTATGCGGTGCTGAAGCTGGTGGGCGGCGCCTATCTGCTCTATCTCGCGATCCGCATCTGGCGTGGAGCCGGGGAGGCTCTTGTGGTGGCGGAGGAGGGGCAGACGGCACCCGCCGGGCTGATGCGGCCTCTGTTGTTTGGGCTGCTGACGCAATTGAGCAACCCGAAGACGGCGCTCGTCTATGGCAGCATCTTCGCCGCGCTGATGCCGGCCGAACCACCGATGTGGCTGTTCGTTTTCCTGCCGCCGGCGATCTTCCTGATCGAAGCGGGCTGGTACGCCATCGTCGCCGCGGCCTTTTCCGCCGGCCGGCCACGTGCCGCTTATCTCAGGTCCAAGCGCTGGGTCGACCGGGTTGCCGCCGCTGCCATCGGCGGACTGGGCGTCCGCCTGATGTCTGACGCTCTGCCCCCTCCCTAACCCTCCCCCGCTTCGCGGGAGAGGGAACTGCCGCCGCATCGCAAACTTACCCTCTCCCGCGAAGCGGGGGAGGGAGGGACCCGCGGCGAAGCCGTGGGAGGGAGGGGGCAATCGCCCTTACTTCTTCTTGCCCGCCTGTGCCCTGGCGAACGCCTCGGCGAAGGCGCTGTTGACCGGATCCGGCGCCTTGGCGGGCTTCGGCGCTGCCTTGGGCGCAGGCGGCGCCGGACGGCGATCCTGCTGTTGCGGCGGACGCGCCGGCCCACGGTCGTCGCGGCGCTCTTCCCGCCGGGCCGGGCGCGGGGCTTCCTCGCCCATGCGCATGGTCAGGGCGATGCGCTTGCGGGGGATGTCGACCTCCAGCACCTTCACCTTCACCACGTCGCCGGCTTTCACCACCGTGTGAGGATCCTTCACGAAGCTGTTGGCAAGCTGGGAAATATGCACCAGCCCGTCCTGATGGACGCCGATGTCGACGAAGGCACCGAAGGCGGTGACATTGGTGACGACGCCCTCCAGCATCATCCCCGGCTGAAGGTGCTTCAGTTCCTCCACGCCCTCCTTGAAGGTGGCGGTCTTGAACTCCGGACGCGGGTCGCGGCCGGGCTTCTCCAGCTCCTTGATGATGTCCTCGATGGTGGGCAGGCCGAAACGCTCGTCGGTGAACTCCTCAGCATTCAGGCCGCGCAGGAAACGGGCGTCGCCGATGACGCTGCCGAGGTCGCGCCCAGTGGTCTTCACGATGCGCTGGACCACCGGATAGGCTTCCGGGTGGACGGCGGAGCCGTCGAGCGGATTCTCGCCCTCGCGGATGCGCAGGAAGCCGGCGGCCTGCTCGAAGGTCTTCGGTCCCAACCGCGCCACGTCGAGCAGCTGCTTGCGCGAGCGGAAGGCGCCGTTGCGGTCGCGATGCTCGACGATGTTGCGGGCGATGGTCTCGTTCAGGCCCGACACGCGGGTCAGCAGCGGGATCGACGCGGTGTTGAGGTCGACGCCGACCGCGTTCACGCAATCCTCGACCACAGCGTCCAGCGAGCGGGCCAGCTTGCCGCCGGCGACATCATGCTGGTATTGGCCGACACCGATCGACTTCGGCTCAATCTTCACCAGTTCGGCCAGCGGGTCCTGCAGGCGGCGGGCGATGGAGACGGCGCCGCGCAGGCTGACGTCCAGGCCGGGGAACTCGTGCGCCGCGGTTTCCGACGCCGAGTAGACCGACGCGCCAGCCTCGCTGACCACCAGCTTGGTCAGGGACAGCTCGGGATGGCGCTTCATCAGGTCGGCGGCCAGCTTGTCGGTCTCGCGCGAGGCGGTGCCGTTGCCGATGGAGATCAGCTCCACCTTGTGCCGCGCCGCCAGCGCCGCCAACACGGCGATGGAGCCGTCCCAATCGTTGCGCGGCGGGTGCGGATAGATGGTCGTCGTTTCCACCAGCTTGCCAGTCGAGTCGACGACGGCGACCTTCACGCCGGTGCGGATGCCGGGATCGAGCCCGATGGTGGCACGCTGGCCGGCGGGGGCGGCCAGCAGCAGATCGTGCAGGTTGCGGGCGAAGACGCGGATTGCCTCGTCCTCCGCCCGTTCGCGCAAGCTCCCCATCAGGTCGGTCTCGATGTGCGGGCCGATCTTCAGCTTCCAGGTCCAGCGCACCACGTCGGACAGCCACTTGTCGGCCGGACGGCCCTGGTCGCGGATGCCGGTGTGCAGGGCGATGGTGCCTTCCGCCGGGTGGGGCTGGCCCTCTTCGACCGGCAGATCCAGGCGGATATCGAGCACGCCCTGCGCCCGGCCGCGGAACAGTGCCAGCGCCCGGTGCGACGGCAGCTTCGACCAGTTTTCCGAGAAGTCGAAATAGTCGGAGAACTTGGCACCTTCCGCCTTCTTCTCCTCGATCACCTTGGAGGTGACGACGCCCTTGTCGGCCATGGCGGTGCGCAGGCGCCCGACCAGTTCGGCATCCTCGCCGAAGCGCTCCACCAGGATGTGGCGGGCGCCGTCCAACGCCGCCTTGACGTCGGCGACACCCTTGTCGGCATCGACGAAGGCGGCGGCCTCGGTCTCCGGCTGCTTCTTCGGGGCGGCCAGCAGCGCGTCGGCCAGCGGCTCCAGTCCGGCCTCGCGGGCGATCTGGGCCTTGGTGCGGCGCTTCTGCTTGTAGGGGAGGTAGAGGTCCTCAAGCCGGGTCTTGGTGTCGGCCTGTTTGATCTGGCGTTCCAGTTCGGGCGTCAGCTTGCCCTGCTCATGGATGGTCGACAGGATGCTGGCGCGACGGTCCTCCAGCTCCCGCAGGTAGCCCAGCCGCTCCTCCAGGGTGCGGAGCTGGGTGTCGTCCAGGCCGCCGGTCGCCTCCTTGCGGTAACGCGCGATGAAGGGGACGGTCGACCCCTCGTCGAGCATGGCGATGGCGGAAGCGACCTGGGACTCGCGGACCGACAATTCGTCGGCGATGCGCTGGCTGATGGACAGCATGAGGCAGGGATCCTGCGGACTTGTGACGAACAAAAGGGAGTCTGTCATAGCGCGTCGGGGCGGGGGGACGCCACCCCGGCCTTTCGGCAGAGGGGCGGATAGCCCAAGCCGAAGCGCAACCATTCGCGGCAGCATTTTGCAAAAAAGTGGTAGGGGATGTTTTCTTCCTACCATTCATCGGCCGTTAACCATATCGGCCCTATACCTCTGCGTGCAACTTGGTTGCGTTTCCTCCCGAACCGACTAGGGGGCGGCCCGGCGGTGATCCCGTCAGGCCGCCCTTTCTTTTTTCGGCAAGGAAAAAGGGCCGGGACGGACATGCCATCCCGGCCGGACCCCAAAAGTGTCTGCCACCGGTCCCAGCCGAAAGGATCAGGGAAGGCGGCTTTCGGCCAGACGCAGGCGGCCTTCGGGGGAAAGGCGGGACAGGGTGTCGACGACGCGCGTTTCGAACTCGCTGCGCAATGCGGCGTCGTTGGCGTGGATGCTGTCGAACAGGGCCTTGAGCCCGGCCGGATCGAAGGGTTGGGCCATCAGGGCCATGCGCAGGCGCGGCGCGAATTCCTCGCGGCTGACATGCATCCGGACGAACAGAGGACGGGCATCGTCCATCGCCTTGCGCAGGATCGCGGCGTCGGCCTGCGACAGGTGCCGCGACACGTCGTCAACGAAGCGCTCCAGCAGATGCTCCGGCCCGCCAGGCGGGGGAGGCGGCGGGCGGAAGGCGTGGGCGACGACGAAGCCGCCGGCCAGCATGTTGAGCGCAAGGGACCCGACCAGAAGGAACCAGGGCCAGCGGCGCCGAATGGCCGGCGTCATCGCACGTCTCCCAGATAGCTGACGATCATCACGCCGGACAGGGCAGGCGTGCTCGTCTTTTCGAAGGAAATCAGGCCCTGGCTGTAGCTGAGGAAGCCGACCAGCGCCATGCTGGCCAGGAAGCCGGCGAGCGGGGCAGGGCGGAAGGGCGGCCGCGACAGGAACCAGGGGACGAATTCCGGCACGATCCGCTGGGCCAGACAGTCGGCGATGCGATCATACACCTGCGTCTCGCGCCGGGCGGAGACCTGCGGGGTCGAGGCGGCGTCCAGCAGCGCATCGGTGATGGCGGCGTCGGCCAGCAGGTCGCGGGCTTCGGCGCTGCCGTCCAGCAGGGCCAGCGCATCCACCCTGGCGGAGCGCGGCCAACGGTCCAGGTCGGCGCCGTAGGCCGCGGCATAGCGTTTGAACTCTTTGAGCGTCATGACCGTGCACCGTCCTTCTGACGGATCAGGGGTTGAAGCCGGGCCCGCAAGACGCGGCGCGCCCGGACCAGCAGACTTTCCATAGCCGAAACAGACACCTGCAATATTTCCGAAGCCTCAGCGCACGTCATCTCCTCATGGTAGCAGAGACTGAGCGCCGCCCGTTGCCGTTCCGGCAAGGCGGCGATCGCGGCATCCACCGCGGCACCGATCCGGATGCCGTCGATCACCGTCTCCGCGCTCCAGGCCGGATCGGCGATCTCGCCGGCATCGTCCAGGGGGGCGAAACTGCGCCGCCGCTTGTAGTCAATGGCGCGATTCACCACGATCCTGTACAGCCATGTGGTGAAGCGGGTTCCATCGCCGCGCCAGCGTTCGGCATTGGCCCAAATCTGCAGGAAGGCGTCCTGCGCGACCTCCTCGGCGTCGGCGGCGTTCCCGACAACCCGTTGGGCCAGGGCGATGCTGCGGCGCAGATGCCGGCGCGTGAGTGTTCCAAACGCTTTCCGGTTACCGGCCGCGGCGCTCGCCATCAGCGCCTCGTCGGTCACCGTTTCCTCGGTAGGCTCCACGCCGTATTCCGCCCGCTCCCGGTTTCTGTCAGCGGTTTATACGCGGCCGGAGGCGGAAGTCCTGCGCGGAGAGCGGCAATTTTCCGATCAGGGATTTCCCCAACACCCGGCCCTCCCCGCCATTTTATTTCCATAAGAATGCTTATGCGTTTTTTGGCGCCGTAGTGGCGGGCCTTTCCATC
>NZ_LGQY01000186.1:0-6918 GCF_003116065.1 Azospirillum sp. TSO5
CTCCCCCGCGTTCCGCGGGAGAGGGGGTAGGATGCTTGTTGGCGTAACTTATTTGGAGAGCGGCGGCAGTCCCCTCTCCCTCGAAGAGGGGGAGGGTTAGGGAGGGGGCATCATCAGCCGACACCCTTCAAATAAATCCCCAATACATTTTAACAAAACTCCCCGCCTTTTCCTTTAAAGCCCCTTTAAAACCCCTTCGCTACCGTTAACTCCGCCAGTCATCCGCGGAGAATCCCGGGACGCATAACCCCCATCCGTTCGACGGTTGACCAGAGGATTCCAAGGATGAGCCTGTACAGCGCCATGCGGTCCGGTGTCAGCGGCATGTCCGCGCAAAGCTCGCGCCTTGCCGCCATTTCGGACAACATCAGCAATTCCCAGACGGTCGGCTACAAGCGGGCCACCGTGGATTTCTCGACCCTGGTCACCGCGCCCGGAAGCCGCAGCACCTACACCGCCAGCGGCGTGCAGTCCGCCACCCATTATCAGGTGCAGCAGGACGGCACGATCATGGGCACCGGCTCCGCCACCGACATGGCGATCAGCGGCAACGGCTTCTTCGTCGTCGGCAACAAGGCGGCCGGCACCCCGGAATATTCGCTGACCCGCGCCGGCAGCTTCCTGCCCGACGACACCGGCTTCCTGCGCAACAACGCCGGCCAGTATCTGGAAGCCTGGAAGCTGAACCCCGACGGCACCATGCCGAACGTCAGCAAGTCCCGCTTCGACGACCTGCAGTCGGTCAACATCGGCAACCTCGTCTATGGCGGCAGCAAAACCACGACGATGGATTTCTCCGGCAACCTGCCGGCCCAGGCCGCCGCCGGCGACAGCTTCACCAGCAGCCCGACCTTCTATGACGGGCTGGGCAATCCGCTGGATCTGTCGCTGACCTGGACCAAGGCCGCCGCCCCCAACCAGTGGACGCTGACCGCCACCGGCCCGGCCGGCTACACCGTCGGCGGCGCGCCGGTGACGCTGACCTTCGCCGCGACCGGCCCCTATGCCGGGAAGCCGGTGGACGGCGCCGGCCTGCCGCTCGACCCGATGCCGGGCATCACCGTCACCTCGCCGGCGACGCCGGCGGCCGACAGCTTCACCATGTCGCTCGGCAACCTCACGCAGTTGAACGGCGATTACGTGCCGACCGTCACCGGCGACGGCGCCAAGGTCGGGCAGGTCACCTCGGTCGACATCGACGACGGCGGCAAGCTGTGGGTGATGTACGACAACGGCGCCCGGCAGGCGCTGTACCAGATCCCGATCGCCACCGTCACCAACCCCGACGGTCTGGTCGCCCAGGACGGCAACACCTACACGCTGGGGGCGGAGACCGGGACCCTGACGCTGGGCGCCGGCAAGCAGGGCAGCGCCGGCACCGTCGTCGGCAGCGCGCTGGAACAGTCGAACGTCGACATCGCGACCGAGCTGGTCTCGCTGATCGAGACGCAGCGCGCCTATTCGTCGAACGCCACCCTGGTGCGCACCACCGACGAGTTGGTCGAAGAGACCACCCGCCTGAAGCGTTGAGCCCAGCACAGACGGAGCCCCGGCCATGAGCGTCCAACTCGCCCTCACCTCCGCCCTGTCCGGCCTGCGCACGACGCAGCAGCAGGCGGCGATGGTGTCCCACAACCTCGCCAACGCCACCACCGCCGGCTATGTGCGCCGCGACCTCGACCTGTCGGCGGTCACCACCGCCGGCCGCGGCGCGGGAGTACGGGTGGACGCCGTCGCCCGCAAGGTGGACGAACTGCTGATCCGCGATGCGCGGTTCGAGACCAGCCGTTACAGCGGACAGGAGGCGCGTGCCTCGGCGCTGGCCGACTATGCGCTGGTGCTGGGGCAGCCGCAGGACGAGAAGTCGGTCTCCACCCAGCTGTCGAAGCTGCAGCAGGCCTTTTCCCGCCTGCACGACATGCCGAACGACGATGCGGCCCGCAACGCCGTGGTGTCGCAGGCGGCGGCGCTGGCCGGCGGGCTGAACCGGGCCGCCGAGGCGGCGCAGACCGTGCAGGACGATGCCCGCGACCGCCTCCAGACCTCCGTCGATGCGGTCAACACCTCGCTTCAGCGCATCAGCGACCTGAACGGCAGGATCGCGACGCTGGAAACGCGCGGCGGCGATGCCGGCGACCTGCGCGACGAGCGCGACCGCCTGCTCGATCAGGTGTCGCAGGAGATCGGCATCCGCACCTACAGCCGTGAGGACGGCCAGACGGTGGTGATGACCCGCAACGGCCAGACCCTGCTCGACCACCCGCTGGCGCCCGGCGAGCAGCCGCTGACGCTGCTGGGGGACGAGGTGATGGCGAACGGCGTCTCCCTGTCCGCCAAGCCGGACAGCGAGATCCAGAGCGGCCGCATCATGGGCTATGTCCAGACCATCAAGCAGGACATGCCCCGCGCGATGGCGCAACTGGACGAGTTGGCGGCCGGCATCGTCCAGGCCTTCCAGGGGGCGGAGACCGATCCGACCCAGCCCGGCCTGTTCACCGATGCCGGCGCGGCCTATGGCGCCACCGCCGGTCTGGCCTCGCGCATCACCGTCAACGACGTGGTGCGGACGGAAAGCTGGCGGATGCAGAGCGGCGTGCAGGCGACGGCCCCGCTGGAGCCGGGCGACCAGACGCAGCTCAACAAATTCCTGACCGTCTTCACCGACACCCGCAGCTTCGCCGCCACCGACATGCCGGCCTCGGCGACGCTCGGCAGCTACGCCACCGCGATGGTATCGGCACAGCAGGGCTATCGCACCGGCGCGGAGTCGGAGATGAACGCGCGCAAGATCAGCGCCGACACGCTGGAGACCGCCCGCATCAACCGCGACGGCGTCAACATCGATGACGAGATGCAGAAGCTGCTGCTGATCGAGCAGAGCTATGGCGCCAGCGCCCAGGTGGTGCAGGTCGCCGGCCGCATGATCGACATCCTGTTGCAGATCAAGGGGTAAGCCGATGCTGTACAACGCCCTGTCCACGCTGGGGATGAGCCGGAAGCTGCAAAGCACCATGACCCGGCAGCAGATGGAGCTGACCCGCGCGAACGAGGAAGTGTCGACCGGCCTCCATGCCGACGTCGCCGCGACCATCGGCGCCAGCACCGGCCGCGACATCGCGCTGCGCAACCTGTTCGATCGCACCGACGAGTATGTGAAGACCACCGACCTGCTCGACGGCCGGATGAAGACGATGGACAGCGCGATGACCAGCATCATCGCGTCGGGCACCGACCTGCTGGCCGCCGCCTCCACCGGGCTGGGGCAGCAGTCGCCGACCGGAACCTCGCTGCAGATCCGCGCGCGCGGCGTGCTGGATCAGGTGGTCGGGCTGCTGAACGCCGCGTCCGGCAACAGCTATCTGTTCGCCGGCACGGCGCTGGACCAGCCGCCGATGCGCAATGTCGACGGCGACAAGTCGGGCCTGCGCTCGCCGATGCAGATCATCCAAGATGCCATCCAGTCCGCCACCGGCGGTACCGAGATGCCGAAGACGGCGGCGGAGACCGCGGCGGTCATCGCCCGGCTCGACGACCTGTTCGCCGTACGCGACCCGGCGACGCCGGCCCCCGCCCCGCTGACCGACACCTTCGAGGGCGGCCTCTACACCGGCACCACGGCGCAGCAGCCGGGCGGTGCGGCGGCGCCGCGCGTCAGCGGCCGGCCGGCGGAGTCGACCAGCATTCCCTATGGCGTGCAGGCCAACGACCCGATGATGCGGCAGATGCTGGAAGGCATCTACATGCTGGCGGCGGTCGACACCTCCAGAATGGATGTCGACGCCTATCCCGACTACATCAAGACGGCGGTGGACAAGCTGTCCGGCGGCCTCGGCAAGCTGCGGGAGGCGACGGCGCAGCTCGGCATCCAGCGCGCCCAGGTCGCCACGCTGGCCGAGCAGCACAAGACGCAGAAGGCGATCCTCAGCCTGCAGATCGACAATCTGGAAGGCGTCGATCCCTATGAGGCCAGCACGCGGATCACCCAGCTGGAGGCGCAGATCGACGCCACCTCCAGCGCCACCGCGCGCATCGCCAAGCTGCACCTGACCAACTACCTCTAGGCCGCATCACCATGAGCCCCGGCATCCAGCTCCCCGTTCCGCGCCGGTCCCGGCCCGCTTTCCGCCGTGCTGTTTTCAGCCGTGCCGTGGCGCTGGTCGGCGGGCTGCTGCTGGCGCTCGGCATGCTGTCGGCGGCTCCCGCTCCGGCGGCGGCGCAGACGCGGGTGAAGGATCTGGTCACCTTCGACGGGGTCCGCCGCAACCAGCTGGTCGGCTATGGCCTGGTGGTCGGGCTGAACGGCACCGGCGACCGCCTCATCAACACCCCCTTCACCGAACAGAGCCTGAAGGGGATGATGGAGCGGCTGGGCATCAACACCCGCGGCGAGACCCTGCGCACCCGCAACGCCGCGGCGGTGATGGTGACGGCCAGCCTGCCGCCCTTCCCGCGCCAGGGCACCACGGTCGACGTGACGGTGTCGGCGCTGGGCGACGCCACCAGCCTGCTGGGCGGCACGCTGGTGGTGACTCCGCTGCTGGGCGCGGATGGCGAGGCCTATGCGGTGGCTCAGGGGCCGCTGTCGGTCAGCGGCTTCACCGCCGGCGGATCGGCGGCGACGGTGACCAAGGGCGTCCCGACCACCGCCCGCATCGCCAACGGCGCCACGGTGGAGCGCGAGCTGAAATTCGCGCTGAACGATGTCGGACAGGTGCGGATGGCGTTGCGCAACCCCGATTTCACCACGGCGATCCGCATCGCCGATGCGGTGAATGGCCGGCTCGGCGCCGGGAATGCGCGGGTGGTGGATCTGACAACCGTCGATGTGCGGATTACCGGTTCCTATGTCGGCAACGTCTCCCGCCTGATCGGCGAGATCGAACAGCTGCCGGTCCGCCCCGACGCCATCGCCCGCGTGGTGGTGGACGAGCGCAGCGGCACCATCGTCATCGGCGATGATGTGCGGGTCAGCCGTGTCGCCATCACCCAGGGCAACCTGACCGTCCGCGTCGTCGAGACGCCGCAGGTGTCGCAGCCGCAGCCCTTCAGCAACGGCTCGACCGTCGTGGTGCCGCGCACCGACGTGCAGGTTCAGGAAGGCAACGGCCGCCAGTTCGTGACCGTCGGCGGCAATGTCAGCCTGCAACAGCTGGTCAACGGGCTAAACGCGCTGGGGGTGGGGCCGCGCGACATGGTGGCGATCCTCCAGGCCATCAAGGCCGCCGGCGCCCTGCACGCCGATCTGGAAATCATCTGACCCCCGGAGACCACAATGGAGAGACGACGATGGACATCGCCGCAACGACCCTCCGCAGCACAGCCGCAGCCGCGCCCTCGACGCCGGCCGTCCCCAATCCTGCAGCAGCCGACAAGGTGGCCAAGGAGTTCGAGGCGATGCTGGTCGGCCAGCTGATGGAAAGCATGTTCGCCGGCATGCGCGAAAGCCCGCTGTTCGGCGGCGGCGGTCCGGCGGAAAAGCCGTGGCGCAGCATGATGCTGCAGGAATATGGCAAGGCGATCGCCGAGTCGGGCACGCTCGGCATCGGCAAGATGACGCATGACGAGATCGCCCGCCTCTATGCAGCGCAAGCGGAGCAGCAGCGGTCATGAGCGTCACCCTCAAGGACCTGATCCACGAATTCGCCCCTGAGCGCCGGCCCGAGCAGGTTCAGGCCGAAGGACCCGCCGCTCCCGATCCCGGCTATGACGGCGCCACCGCCCTGCTGGTGCGTGACTTCCTCGATGCGGTGGAAGCGCTGTCGGCGGTCCTGGAGGAGGAGTCCGCCTGCATCGCCGCCGGCATGCTCGACCGGCTGGAGGCCTTCGCCCACCGCAAGGCGGCGATGGCGGAGCAGCTGGAGGGGGCGGTGCTGCGGGCGCGGGACGAGGGCATTCGCCTGCCCGACGATCTGCGGGCGATGACCTTGGAGCGGATCGACCGGCTGGAGCGGGCGGTGACCGTCAATGCCTCCGGTCTCGTCGCTCTGCGCAAGGCGGTGCTGACCATCAACCGCAATCTGCTGACCGCGCTGGAGAAGGCATCCAGCGACGGCACCTATGCCCGCGACGGGCAGGCACGGCGGCCGGTGGAACTCTCGGCCTCCGGACTGAACGCGACGCTGTAAGGCTCAGCCGCGGTCCTTGACGCTGGCCAGTTCGCCGGCCTGTTCCAGCTTGATGATGCAGGCGACGAGCGCCCGCTGGAAGCCGCGGGCATCGGACGGCAGGGACACGCCGGCGCCGGTCGGCCAGAATTCGACGAAGGCGAGGTTCCCCTCCCCTTCCGTGCCGGGCCATTCGAAGGCGATGCCGATGCCGATCTCCTTCGTCGTCCGCCGATGATCGGTGACCAGGATCTGCGCTTCCCAATGCATGCCGCCGCTGCCCTTCTCGGCCCGCTGCTGGCTCCAGGTCCTCAGATAGTCGCGGAAACTCTCCGACTGCCGGTCCATCCGCACATAGCTGGAGCGGTCCGTCACCGGCTGCGCCAGCCGGGTCGTGTAGCGGGCCTGGGCAAGGGCGCGCGTCACGTCGGCGCACAGTTCCTCGATCAGCGTGAAGCTGCGCCGCACGGTGTCGGACAGGGCGGTCGCAAGCGCGGGTCCGGACAGAACCGCCGCGGCGTGGTCCTTGCGGTAGATGTCGAAAAGATCGTCCGGATCGCCCATTGCCGTCCCCACACCGCCGCCGTCGGGCGGTCCAATCCACCGAATTCACCAAAAACAAATTAATAGCCGGTGAAGCGATGCAGAATTGCGCGCACCAAACGCCGAAACGCCCCGGCTCTGGTGAGCCGGGGCGTTTCTGAAGTGATGAAGATGCAAGCTTATGCTTTGGTGATTGAGCGTCTCTTGAGGCTTGGTGACCTGGCGGCGACCTACTCTCCCACGTCTTAAGACGCAGTACCATTGGCGCGGA
>NZ_LGQY01000150.1:0-6427 GCF_003116065.1 Azospirillum sp. TSO5
CACCCCTGCCCCCGCCGCCGTCCCCACCCCGCCCACCGGCCGCGCCGGGCGGGGCACGGTGCTGGTGGTGGAGGACGAGGGGTTGGTCCGCATGCTGCTGGTGGAGGTGCTGGAGGGCGACGGCTACACCGTGCTGGAGGCCGCCGACGGCACCACGGCGCTTGCCCGGCTGAGCGAGGCCGCGGCCGGGCGGGAAGGCCCCAGACCGTCGGTCGACCTGCTACCGCCGGTCGACCTGCTGGTGACCGATGTCGGGCTGCCCGGCCTGAACGGCCGCCAGCTGGCGGAGGCGGCGCAGGCGCATTATCCCGATCTGAAGGTGCTGTTCCTGACCGGCTATGCCTTCCAAGCCCTGGACGACAGGCCCGGCGATGGCGAGGATGGGCTTGGCCGCAACATGCGCATGCTGGCCAAGCCGGTGGCGGTCGATGCCTTCCGCGCCATGGTCCGTTCGATGCTGTCCGACGGATGATGCCGGCCGCCCGGTGGCCGTCCCGCCCCGTTCCGCTTTCGCCCATCCTGCTTTCGCCCGTCCCGCTTTCAAAGGGGGAACCCGCAACGCCGACAGCGCCCGCGCCGCAGCGGGGCTGCACCAACCGCCGGACCTGA
The DNA here is from genome assembly GCF_003116065.1 of Azospirillum sp. TSO5. Taxonomy (NCBI): domain Bacteria; kingdom Pseudomonadati; phylum Pseudomonadota; class Alphaproteobacteria; order Rhodospirillales; family Azospirillaceae; genus Azospirillum; species Azospirillum sp. TSO5. The sequence continues at coordinate 610 of NZ_LGQY01000150.1, forward strand.
GACGATGCCCCTGCTCGCCCGCGCTTCGACGCTGCTGCTGCTCTCCCTGACCGTTCTCGCGGTCCTGCTGGCGCCCCTGCCGGCCTCGGCCAAGAAGGGTTGGACCCCGGTCGCCGCGGAGATCCTGATGGATGCGGACAGCGGCAAGGTCCTGCGGGCGCGCAATGCCGACCGGCTGACCTACCCGGCCTCGCTAACCAAGATGATGACGCTGATGCTGACCTTCGAGGCGCTGGACCGCGGCACGTTGCGGCTGAACCAGAGGCTCGTGGTGTCGCGGCATGCCGCCTCGATGCCGCCGTCGCGGCTGTGGCTGGCACCGGGCAGCACCATCACGGTGGAGCAGGCGATCCTGGCGCTGGTCACCCGCTCGGCCAACGACGTCGCGGTGGTGCTGGGCGAGGCGCTGGGCGGCAGCGAGACGGCCTTCGCCAAAAAGATGACGGCGCGTGCCCACCGGCTCGGCATGCGCCACACGGTGTTCCGCAACGCGTCGGGCCTGCCCGACCGGCTGCAGCGGACGACGGCGCGCGACATGGCGACCCTGTCCCGGGCGCTGATCCGCCGCCATGGCAAACATTACGCCTATTTCAAGCGCCGCAGCTTCGACTGGCAGGGCGATACGGTTTATGGCCACAACCGCCTGATGGCGCGCTATCCCGGCATGGACGGCATCAAGACCGGCTACATCGCCGCGTCCGGCTTCAACCTTGCCGCCTCGGCGGTGCGGGACGGCCGCCGCCTGATCGCGGTGGTGATGGGCGGGCACAGCGCCGATGCCCGCGACACCCAAGTCGCCGACCTGCTGGACGCCGGCTTCAAGCGCCCGACCAGCCCGTCCAAGCCGGCGCCCGTGCAGCCGGATCTGGTGATCACCAAAAACAGCGCCTCGACCGCCGAACGCAGCACGGCGGTGAGCGTTGCCGTCCCTTCGATGAAGCCGGCCACCACAAAGTCCGCCACCACAAAGTCCATAGCGAAGCCCGACGGCGGCTCCTGGTCCATTCAGGTCGGCGCCTTCGCCAGCCATGCCGCGGCGATGCGCAGCGCCCGCGACACGGCCAAGCGCTTGGGGCCCCTCGCGGCCGGCGCCAGTCCCGCGATCGTCCGCTCCGGCGGTCTCTACAAGGCCCGCCTGACCGGATTCCCCGCCGCCACCGCCGACGCGGCCTGCAGCGCCCTGAAAACGGCCGGACGCGGCTGCTTCCCGCTGCAGAGCCGGTAACGCGGGCTTCCTAAAGCGCCTCCATGATGTGGCCGATCAGGGCTGCCGGCGGGATCGGCTTGGACAGGATGCGGATGCCGGGCTCGCGCCCCAGATCCTGCAGCACCGCCTTCTCGGCATAGCCGGTGACGATCAGGACCGGCAGGCCGGGGCGGTGACGGCGGACGAGGCGGGTCAGGTCGGCGCCGGTCATGCCGGGCATGGCGAAGTCGGTGACCAGGACGCCGATCCCCTCGTCCGCCTCCAGCAGCGCCAAAGCCTCCTCGCCGCTGGAGGCCTCCGACACCATGATGCCGGCCTCGTCCAGCACCGCCGCGTTCGCCATGCGGACCAGGGCGTCGTCCTCGACCAGCAGCACGCGCACGGCGGCAGCCTGGGTGGCGGCCTGGGCGTCGGACAGGGCGGCGGACGGCACGGGCGACGGCCGGTTTCCGGCGGCGGCCTCGTCGGGCGGGTCCGACCCGTCGTCCGCCGGAACCGGGGCGTGGGGCAGGTACAGCGTCACCGCGGTGCCGAGGCCGGGATGGCTTTCCAGGCGCATGCCGCCGCCGGACTGCGCGGTCAGTCCATGCACCATGCTCAGCCCCAGACCGCTGCCCTGGCCGATCGGCTTGGTGGTGAAGAAGGGGTCGCAGGCCCGCGCCAGCACGTCCGGCGGCATGCCGGTGCCGCTGTCGCGCACGGTCACGGCGACATAGCCGCCCGGCGCCAGGGCGGGGGATATGCTCTCGCCCGCCGGCTCTCCAGCTTTCCGGCCCATCTCCACCGACAGGCTGGTCACGGCGATGGTCAGGGTGCCGCCGTCCGGCATGGCGTCGCGGGCGTTGATGGCGAGGTTCAGCAGGGCGATGTCGAACTGGTGGGGATCGACCAGCGCCGGCGGCACGCCGGCGTCGCGGTCGATGCGGATGCGGATGGCGCCGCCCAGCGTGCGTTCCAGCAGCGTCGCCATCCCCGACACCTGGGCGCCGAGGTCGACCGGCGCCGGGGCCAGCCGCTGGCGGCGGGCGAAGGCCAGCAGGTGCTGGGTCAGGGTGGCGCCGCGGTCGACCGCCTGGCTTGCCACCTCCACCGCCCGCCGGCTCTCCGCCCCGCGCAGCTCGCCGCCGGCCTCCAGCATGTGCAGGCTGGAGCGCACCGCCTGCAGCAGGTTGTTGAAGTCGTGGGCGACGCCGCCGGTCAGCTGGCCCAGCGCCTCCATCTTCTGCAGCTGGCGGACATGCTCCTCCGCCTCGTCGCGGGCTTCCACTGCCTGACGGCGCTCGCTGAGCGCGCGGTTGGCGGTCTCGTAGGCCAGGAACTGGCGCGCCATCGCCCACAGCATCAGGGCGAGCGCCACCGCGCTGACCAGCCCGGCGCCGGCGATGACGATCGCCTGACTCTGCCAACGGGCCAGGATCTCTCCCCGCGTCCGGCTGACCGCGACGGCCAGCGGATAGTTGCGGACGAGCTGGACGGACAGGATCCGGCTCTCGCCGTCGACCGAGCGCTGCAGGGTGGAGGTGCCGGTCCCGGTCTGGGCGAGCTGCCTATCGATGATCGGGTCGTGGGCGATGGTGCCGATCTTATCCGGCACCGGCGGGAAGCGCGCCAGCAGCATGCCGTCGCGCCACCACAGGCTGAAGCCGCTGCCCGGCACCACATGGAGGCTGCGGTAGAACTGTTCGAAATAGGACAGGCGGATGGCCCCGACCACCAGCCCGACCAGCCCGCCGTCCGGGGTGTTCACGCGGCGGGCGATGTAGAGCGTCCATTCTCCGGTAACGATGCTCTTCGTCGGCCGGCTGAGATAGGCCTGTCCGGGATCGGCGTCCTTGAGTTCCTGGTAATAGTCGCGCTGGGACAGGTCGAGCGTCGGAGCCGGGAACTGGCGGGTGAAGTTCACCAGACTGCCGTCGGCGGCGATCAGGCTCAGCGCCTCCATCTGCGGCAGGCTGGACGCCTTGGCCTTGAGGATCTCGTAAACCTGCCGTTCAAAGCGCAGCCGCTTGAAGGCTTCGAGGCTGCGCCGGTTCTCAAGCGGAATCTGCTCGGCGATTCCGCCGACGGTCAGGTCGATCCCTTCGATGGCGCGGGCAGTCTGCTCGGCCAGCGAGGCGTTGAGCGTGCGCAGGCCCAGCGTGGCTTCGGCCAGCGTCTCGTCATGCAGCCGGTTCAGGACGATCGCGGTGCCGCCGCACAGCACCGCCAGCACGGCCACGCCGAGCGCCCCGATGCGCTGGAGCGGACGGTTGGTTCTCAGAAGCCGCAGCATGCCGCCCGTTTCCGATCCGCCCTCACCGCCGCGCCCGCATCCATCTCGAACCCTGTTCCCGACCCTGTTCCCGCTGCCGTCGCCATGACGATCCGCTTCCCCCCATGATGGGCCAAGTGACGGCCAAAGTGGCGTTCGCCGTCCGGAAGCATGGATGGTTTCGACACTGCATAAGCGTGACTATAGACGCCGCCGTCCGCCGGGCAACCGGCTGCAGGTCATAGAGCGCGCTTGTCCGCTGCGGCGCTTCGTCCCGGAGGGGGCTTTTCCGTCAATGCCGGTCGTGCAGGCAGTGGGCGTGGTCGGCCAGCACCTCGATGACGTGGCAGCTGCGCACCTGGCCCTGGGCGCAGCCCTCCACCATCCGCCGCACCTCGTCGCGCAGAGCCTCCAGCCGGGCGATCCGGGACTCGATCTCGGCCAGATGGGTATGGGCCAACTGGTCGGCGTCCCGGCAGGGCCGGCCGGGATCGTCGGCCATTGCCAGCAGCTGGCGGATCGCCTCAACCTCGAAGCCCAGCTCGCGGGCGTGGCGGATGAAGCGCAGCCGGTTGACCGCCCTGTCGTCGTAGCTGCGCCGGTTGCTGCCGGTGCGCGGCGCCTCCGGCAGCAGGCCGATGCTCTCGTAATAGCGGATGGTCGGGATCTTCACGCCGGTCCGTTTGGCGAGCGTGCCGATGGTCAGGCTGGACATGGTCGGCATTTCCCTCTTGATCCTCCAGTCTCTGGAGAATTTAAGCTCCGGGGAAGCCGCCGGCAATGTGCTGCTTCCGGGAACGGAACCACTGGCCCCATGGGGGAAGAAGGATCAGGCCCCAGCCGCCCTCCCCGTATTTTCTATTTCCGCTTGTTCATCCCGCCACCAACGGTTATTACCCCGCCCCAAGTCCTGGCCCCGAGCAGCAAGGGTGTCGCTGTGAAGATCCTGTGCGTCATCCCGCATTTCTACCGTCCCAAGGCCGACCATGCCGCCGGTGGAAACAATTCCAGTGATATCAATCGGAAAGCGGAACGCATCGCCGTCCTTGGCGAGACCATCTCCGCCTTTCACCAACTCTATGGGAACCGGGTGGCCGGTCTCGACCATTGGCGCAAGGTGGCATGGCAGGCCGCATCCCCGCATCGTGCCCAAATCGATGTGATCGTCTGCACCGTCGGCGACAACCATCTGCTCAATTCGCTGCGGATCAGCCCGGCTCTCTACCGCCAGGCCAAATTCGACGACAACTTCCTGCCAACCCGGCTGGGATTCGGTGCGCATATGGCGATGCGGGAACTGGCGGGGCAGTATGACTGGTACTGCTATGTCGAAGACGACATCATCATGACCGACCCGCTGTTCTTCCGCAAACGGGCGCTGTTCGATGCGCAGTTCGGGCCGGAGGCGCTGCTGCAGCCCAACCGGTTCGAGAACGCCTCGACCTTCGGCTACAAGGTCTATCCGGATTACGTCCTCGGCCGGCCCTGGACGACCATGCATCAGGATCTGTCCGACCGGCCGGAGTTGACCATGGAGTTCATGGGAGAGGCCGTTCGGTTCGAGCGCACGTCCTATCCGGCGGCCGGAAGCTTCTGCCTCAATGCAGCGCAGCTTGAGCGCTGGGTATCCCACCCGTCCTTTCTCGACATGGACGAATCCTTCCTGGGGCCGCTCGACTCCGCGGGGATCCTGTCGATCATGAAGACCTTCCGGGTCTACAAGCCGGCTCTGGACCATGGCTCCTTCTTGGAGGTGAAACATGGCTCGCCCCGCTGGTCGCCCATCGTCGGGCTGGAACAGCATCCCATTATCCCCAGGACCGACCCTTTCGCCGGACTTCCGGGGCATTCGCCTGAGAATGACGAAGCGGATGCCGGCGACGGGAGCTGCTGAAGCCGCGAACGTCCGAAGCGTCCTGCCGGGCTGAGCATGGGCGGCGTTTTTCCCCCTTGATCCTCCAGCCGCTAGAGAATTTAGGCTCTCCGGGAACTGCCGAAGATGCGCACCCGGAAGGAGCTTTCCCATGGCCGATCCCACGCCCGATCCCATACCCGACACGCAGGATCAGATCGGAGTTGGCGGAACCGCCTTGCGCACCAGCCGCTACCGGGTTTCCGGCATGGATTGCGGCTCCTGTGCCGCCAAGATCGAGACGGCGTTGCGCCGGGTGCCGGGGGTCCGCGAGGTGCGGGTGTCGGTGCCTGCCGGCACGGTGGCCGTCTCGCACGACGACACGCTGGGTGCCGACGCGGTCGTTCGTCCGCTGGCGGCGCTCGGCTATGGCGCCACCCCCGCCGATCCGGTCGCGGACGGCCCGGCGGCGGCCTGTGGCGGGGGGTGCTGCGGCGGGGGCGGCCCC